>DATEIG010000417.1:0-3245 GCA_035279185.1 Mycobacterium sp. | reverse complement strand
TGACCGCCGCGGTGTTGTCACCGCCCAGCAGCGTCTCATCGGTGATCACCAACTCGACGGCGACCGGATCGGCGACCTCGGCGGGTGCGCCGGTGATCCGCTCAAAGGCGGTGTCGGCCATCACCGTGCCGCGGGAACGCTCGTCGAAGGTGGTGTCGGCGGCGCGTGTGAGAGCGGCGTACACGCCCACCCCTTTGGCCACCGGCAACAGGATCGTCACGTAGGCCATGGTGTCGGGGGCGGGCCGGATCGTCACCGTGGAATCGGCCTCGGCCTTGGCTGCCCGATCGACCACCGCCTGCGGGTCGAGCCGGTAGGCGATCGCCTTGGCCGCCGCGGTGATCCGCGCATCCCCGAGCCCGTCGAGCTTGCTGACGTCGGCACACATCTCCCCATCGAGCGTGCGTCGGTCCTCGACGGTCAGACACGCCGATTCCTTGACGATGAGGGTGGCCCGCCATTCCGAGAGCGCCCCGCACTCCAACGCCGCCAGCGTGTGGGGCATCTCGAACACCAGCGCGGTGGCGAACCCCAGATGCCGCCCACCGCGTGCCGGGGAGTCGCGGCGCGCCAACGCCACCTCGCTGGCCAGCCCGCGGCACTGCTTGGCCCGCGGCACACCGGCCGCCGCCTCAGTGCTGCGACGCCGCTCGGCCAACGCAGCAGTCACCCGGGCCTGAGCCGCCGCAGCCGCGGCCTTCACCCGCTCCAGCCGGGCGATCTCCTCGATCAACCCCGCCTCAGAGAACCCAGTCAATTCGAACACGTGTTCGACGGTACACCCGTCCTGCGACAATTCTCAGCGCGACTGCTGGGCCGCCTCATGAGCCAGCGCGACCCGTGACGTGATGCCGAGCTTGCTGTACACATGCGTCAGGTGCGTCTGCACAGTGCGGTGCGAAACGAAGAGCTTCGCGGCGATGTCCTTGTTGCCCAGCCCTTCGCTGACCAGACGGACCACGTCGAGTTCGGTGGGCGTCAACGACTTCCACCCCGTCGAGGGCCGCTTTCGCTCCCCGCGGCCGCGCTGCGCATACGCGATCGCCTCCTGGAGCGACAAGGCAGCACCCTCGGCCCACGCCGCTGTGAACTCGTCGTCGCCCATCGCGTCGCGCGCGGTCGCGAACAATGCTTTGTACCTGGGTTCCCACAGCGGCGAACGGACCGCCCCGCCCATACCCGCACGAAGCGCTTCCGCCGCTCCGCCGTAGCGCGCCGCCTCGCGAGGGCGGTCGGCCGCCCCGGCCACTTCAGCGAGGAGGTCGAGAGCGTCGGGGAACACCTGGTAGGCCTGGACTTCGGTCGCGCACGAAATGGCCTCGTACGCATCCGATTCCGCTTGCCCCAGATCACCCTGCGCGATCGCGACGTTGCCGCGTGTCGTCAGGGCCTTGGCGCGGTGCCAACCCATCATCGGAGCGACGAGGCCATCGGCCAGCCGTCGTGCCTCGCTCAGGTCGCCGCGAACGATCGCGAGCTCTGCTGTCGGCATCACGGCCGTGATCGCCAGCTCGGGTTGTTCGTCGATGCGTTGCTGCACGATGTCGACGGCTTCGGCGGCCGCGGCGACATCGCCTTGCGCCAGCGCCGCCTGCGCCAGCGGCGCCAACGCCCACATCTCGACGAAGGGGCCGAGTCCTGAGGCCCGTTCAACGGCTTCCTCCGAAAGCGCTCTGGCGCTGGCCACCTCGCCGATCGCCAGGTGTCCGTGGGCGAGCGCGATGCGGGCAAGCAATTGATGAAACGAGTCTTCGGCCTCGTCGGCGTCGATCATGAGCTCGCCCAGCACCTCGAACGCCCGGTTGAGATCGCCGCGCTGGAACGGGGCCACGCCACGGCCCCAATAGCGACACATGCGCGCGATGAAATGGTCTCCGACCGCGTCGGCATACCTTTCGCCCTCTTCGCCCGCGGCCGACGTGGTGATCGGATCTCCTGCGAGACAGGCGGTGTAGGACTGCCACGCGAGAACCTGGCTGAGCCGCCACCGGTCCCCCAGATCCCTCGCCACCTCGAGCGCCTCCGTGATGTACGGCAACACCTTGACGACTTCGAATGCGGCCGCGGCGATACAGGAGTTGAGCGCGCGGGCCAACAATGCGGGATCGTCGAGTTCGCGTGCGATCGCGAGAGCCTGCTCCGCCTTGCCGAATCCGTGTGCGTCCACGGTGAATGCGCCGAGTGCGGCGCTGTCGGCCAGTGACTGCGAACGCACCGCCGCGCTCACCTCGATTGCGGGGTCGCTCAGGTCGACGGAATCGAACCACGCCAAGCCCTCCAGCGGCCGATTACGCAGCAGCCACACCGGATACAGAGAACACGTCAGCCGCAGCGCCCGCTCTGCGTCGCCGTGCTCGACGCTCCAGGCGAACGCCGCACGCAGGTTGTCGACATCGGCCTCGGCGTCCACGAGCAGGCTCTCGAAGCCTGCCGGTGTCGGCACGTCGAACTGTTCGGCGACGGTCGTGAAGTACTCGCGGTGGGCGTCGCGGATCGCGTCGGCCTCGCCCGATTCACCGAGCTTCTCCATCGCGTACTGCCGGACGGTCTCCAGCAGGCGGTATCGGGTGCGGCCGCCGGAGCTTTCGGCCACCACGAGCGACTTGTCGACGAGCAACGTCAACTGGTCCAGGATCTGGTGTCGCGGAAGCCCGTTCCCGCTGCAGACCTCCTGAGCAGCAGCGAGGTCGAACCCGCCCATGAAGGCCGACACGCGACGAAACAGCATGCGTTCCGGATCGGTCAGCAGCGCGTGCGACCAGTCCACCGAGGCGCTCAGACTCTGCTGCCGGCGTACCGCCCTGCGCGAGCCTCCTGTCAACAGCCGGAAGCGGTCGTGGAGGCCGTCGCGGATCTCCGTCAGCGACAGCGCGCGGACACGGGCCGCCGCGAGCTCGATGGCGAGCGGCATTCCGTCGAGGCGCTTGCAGATCTCCGTCACCACGACGGCGTCGTCGTCCACCGCGGCGAAATCGGGCCGGACCCGGCGCGCGCGGTCGGTGAACAGCTGGACGGCCTCCTGCGTCAGCGACAACGACGGCACCCGCCAGGTCACCTCCCCGTCCAGCCCGATCGGCTCTCTGCTGGTCGTCATCACCGTCAGGCCCGGGCAGGCGTCCAGCACCCCGACGATGAGGTCCGCGCTGGCATCCAGCAGGTGCTCGCAATTGTCGAGCACCAGCAGCAGACTGCGATCCCCGATGAAACCGACGACGCTGTCCATGGTCGACCGGCCGGGCTGATCG
>DATEIG010000416.1:0-2301 GCA_035279185.1 Mycobacterium sp. | reverse complement strand
GACCACCCACCGGAGTCTGCCAGCAGGAACGCCACCATTAGTGTGGTTCGGCGTGAGCGAACTCCTCCACGGTCCCCTCGAAGACCGGCACCGTCAGCTCGGCGCCAGCTTCGCCGAGTTCTCCGGCTGGCTGATGCCGGTGTCCTACGAAGGCACGGTCGGCGAGCACACCGCGACCCGCACCGCCGTCGGCCTCTTCGACGTCAGCCACCTCGGCAAGGCGTCGGTGCGCGGGCCGGGAGCCGCCGAGTACGTCAACGCCACCCTGACCAACGACCTAGGACGGATCGGGCCGGGCAAGGCGCAATACACGTTGTGCTGCACCGAATCCGGTGGCGTCATCGACGACCTCATCGCGTACTACGTCTCCGACGACGAGATCTTCCTCGTCCCCAACGCGGCCAACACCGCCGACGTCGTCGCCGCGCTGCAGAAGCATGCACCCGAGGGGCTGACCATCACCGACGAACACCGGTCGCGCGCGGTGCTGGCCGTTCAGGGCCCGTCGTCGGCCGACGTCGTCGGCTCGTTGGGGTTGCCGACCGACATGGACTACATGGGTTACGCCGACGCCGCCTTCAGCGGTGTCGAGGTGCGGGTGTGCCGCACCGGCTACACCGGTGAGCAGGGCTACGAGCTGTTGCCCGCCTGGGACGACGCAGCGGTGGTGTTCGACGCGCTGGTCGAGGCCGTTTCCGCCGCAGGCGGCCAGTTGGCGGGGCTGGGTGCCCGCGACACCCTGCGCACCGAGATGGGCTATCCGCTGCACGGACACGAGCTGTCGCTCGACATCTCGCCGCTACAGGCCCGCTGCGGCTGGGCGATCGGCTGGAAGAAGCCGTCCTTCTGGGGTCGCGACGCGCTGCTGGCCGAGAAGGAGGCCGGACCCAAACGGCTGCTGCGCGGTCTGCGCGCGGTGGGTAGGGGAGTGCTGCGACCAGATCTGGCGGTGCTCGACGGCGACACCCCGGTCGGTGTGACGACGTCGGGAACGTTCTCTCCGAGTTTGAAAGTCGGTATCGCGCTCGCGTTGCTCGACACCGACCGCGAGATCGCCGACGGCCAGAGGTTGGCGGTCGATGTGCGCGGCAGGCCGGTCGAGTGCGAGGTGGTCAAACCGCCGTTCATCGAGGCGAAAACCCGGTAGCGGGCGGATATAGAATCGCCCCATGACTGACCGCCTCGAGTTCACCGTCGATCGCAACGCGAATCCGGCGAGCGACGAGGTACGCGCCGAGATCCTGGCGAACCCGGGGTTCGGCCGCTATCACACCGACCACATGGTCTCGATCGACTACGTGGACGGCAAAGGGTGGCACAACGCACGGGTCATCCCGTACGGGCCCATCGAGCTCGACCCGTCGGCGATCGTTCTGCACTACGCGCAGGAAGTGTTCGAAGGGCTCAAGGCCTACCGCTGGGCCGACGGGACGATCGTGTCGTTCCGCGCCGAGGCCAACGCCGCGCGGCTGCGTTCGTCGGCCCGCAGGCTGGCCATCCCCGAATTGCCGGACGACGTGTTCCTCGAGTCGCTGCGGCAGTTGATCGCCGTCGACGGGCAGTGGGTGCCACCCGCCGGTGGCGAGGAATCGCTGTACCTGCGGCCCTTCATCTTCGCCTCCGAGCCGGGACTCGGCGTGCGGCCGGCCTCCGAGTACCGCTACATGGTGATCGGTTCGCCTGCGGGAGCGTACTTCCCGCGCGGTATCAAACCCGTCAGCGTGTGGCTGTCCCACGAATACGTGCGAGCGTCACCGGGCGGCACCGGCGCCGCGAAGTTCGGCGGCAACTACGCGGCATCGCTGCTCGCACAGGCCGAAGCCGCCGACAACGGGTGCGACCAGGTGGTCTGGCTGGACGCGATCGAACGCCGCTACGTCGAAGAGATGGGCGGCATGAACCTGTTCTTCGTGTTCGGCAGCGGTGGCTCCGCCCGGCTCGTCACCCCTGAGCTCAGCGGGTCTCTGCTGCCGGGCATAACCCGGGATTCGTTGCTGCAGTTGGCAACAGACGCTGGGTTCGCCGTCGAGGAGCGCAAGATCGACGTCGACGAATGGCAGAAGAAAGCGGCTGCGGGCGAGATCACCGAGGTGTTCGCGTGCGGTACCGCCGCGGTCATCACCCCGGTCTCCCACGTGAAGTACGGCGAAGGCGAGTTCACCATCGCCGACGGCGAACCCGGCGAGATCACGATGGCGCTGCGCGACACGTTGACCGGTATCCAGCGCGGCACGTTCGCCGACACGCACGGCTGGATGTCGCGACTTTCCTGAACGCACGCCAAAGGCGTTGCGGGCCAAT
>DATEIG010000415.1:0-12343 GCA_035279185.1 Mycobacterium sp. | reverse complement strand
GCGGGAAACACCGCCTCGGTGAGCGACAGCGCCAGCCACGGCATGACGCCGACCATCTCGCCGGTCCACGGCAACAGCGGAATGTAGAAGGCGGCCCCGAACAGGAAGCCGTAGCCGAGGCCGCCGATGAGCTTGGTGGTGTCACGGGTGAGCACCCAGGCCAGCAGCGGGAAGGCGATGACCGCCAGGTACCACCAGCCGAACGGCGGGAACGTCAGGCACAGCAGCAGGCCGCCCGCGATCGCGGCGCTGATGCGGGGCAGACGAGCCACCACCGACTCACCGAACCGTTTGGCCTGGGAGGGAACGTCACGGGTGGTCGACGTCGCGTCGGGGGCGGCTTCGGGTTCGGAGTCGTCGACATCGTCGGTGACGGCCCCGTCGTCGGTGTCGTCGACATCGTCGCTGACGGCCTCGTCGTCGGTGACGACGGGGAAAGAGTCGGTGTCGTCGTCCGCGCGCCGCCACTCGCGGTTCGACATCCGCCTAGCCATGGATGACGACACCTCGGTGCACGGTTGCGCGGCATGTCGGCAGCGGGTCGTCAGCGCCGAGCCTCGGCAGCGCGGGCACCCGGGAGCGCGGATCGGTGGACCAGCGTTGGACGGCGTTGTCGGGCGCACTGACCTCCACGTCGTCGGCGTCCCACACCGCGAACGAGGCCGGAGCGCCTGCGACGAGTGTCCCGGAGACGCCGTCACGCACGCCGCCCGCCCGCCACGCCCCGCGCGTGGCCGCCGCGAACGACGCGCGCATCGAGATCGCGCTCGTCGAGGTGTGGTGCCGGGCCGCGGCCCGCACGGTCCCCCATGGATTCATGCTGGTGACCGGCGAATCGGAGCCGAAGGCGAGTGGCACGCCTTGGGATGCTAACAGCGCCAGCGGGTTGAGCCGCAGGGCTCTGTCCCGTCCGAGACGCTGCGCATACATCCCGCTTTCGCCGCCCCACAGCGCGTCGAAGTTCGGTTGCATGCTCGCGATGACACCCCATTCGCCCAGCCTCGCCGCCTGCTCCGGCGTGACCATCTCCAGATGCTCGAGGCGGTGCCCGCAGCGCGCGACCGCCTGCGCGCCCAGCGCGTCGACCACCCGCGCGAGCGCCTCGACGACCGCGCCGACCGCGGCGTCCCCGATCACATGGAAACCCGCTGGGATGCCCGCCTGCGTGCAGGCCGTCAGATGCGAGGCGATCGCGTCGGGATCGAGGTAGGAGTTACCGCAGCGATCCGGCGCGTCGGCGTAGGGCTCGTGCAGCCACGCCGTGCGAGAACCGAGGGCGCCGTCGACGAACAGGTCGCCCGCCAAGCCGCGCGCGCCGGTCGTCTCGATCAGGTCGTGTGCCTGTTCGCGGTCGGTGACGGCCTCGCCCCAGTAGCCCACGATCTCGACGCCGTGCCGGACCTCGCGAAGTTCCTGCCAGTCCGCAAGACCGCCGATCTGGGGTCCCGCGCATTCATGGACGGCGACGATCCCGTTGGCCGCGGCCGAGTCGAGGGCTGCGGCGCGCGCGAGGCTGCGCTGCTGCGGGGTGAGGCGGTCGCGTGCGGCGGCGCGAACCAGGTGATGGGCGTCGGCCGTCAGTGGCCGCTGCGGGTCGTAACCCTTCGCCGCGGGCAGGTCGGGCGCGAGCCGCCGCAGTGCGGTGGACGCCACCGCCGAGTGGACGTCGATTCTGGCCAGATAGGCGGGCCGGTCGCCGACGACCTCGTCGACAGCCGTGGTGCTCGGCGGCCCGTCCGGCCACTGTGACTCGTCCCAGCCGTGGCCCCAGATCGGCCCGTCCGGATTGGCGGCGGCGAAATCGGCGAGCAGTCGCATGCAGTGCTGCGCCGAGGTGGCCGCGCGCAGATCGAGCCCGGCGAGCATCAGCCCGGTCGACGTGAGATGCACGTGGCTGTCGACGAACGCGGGCGCGACGAACGCGCCGTCGAGGTCGATCACCTCGGCGTCCGGGAACTGCGCGAAGCCGACGTCGTCACTACCGAGCCAGGCGACGACGCCGTCGCGGACGGCCATCGCCGTGGCGTCCGGCATGGCCGGGCTGTGGATCCGACCGCCCCGAAGGAGCGTTGTCACCTCTGGTCGGGCGCGGGCGGCAGGGCCGGCGGCTCGACATCGACGACGTCGACCACTTCACCGTCGATGTAGTCGCCGCGGCCCGCTCTCGGCGTCGCCGCCGCCGCAGCCCAGCCCTGCGGTCCTCCTCGCGTGCGGGAAGCGACGGTGATCAGCGGCATCCGGCGGGCGGCCATGGCGGTCAGGACCGGGCGGGCGATGGCACGGGTCGGCGGCGTCAGGAGCAGCAGACCGGCGACGGTCGTCACGACGCCGGGGACGAACACCAGAACAGTGCCCAGCGCCACCATCGCGCTGTCGGACACCGCGCCCTGCGGTGTGGTCAGACCGGACCGAAGCCGCTGGATGTGGCGTTTCACCTGGGAGCCGGCCAGCACGAAGCCCAGCACCGAGGTGCCGAGCAGGGCCAGTACGGTCCAGCCGAACCCGATCGTCGAGACGAGCGCCACGACGACCGCGAGTTCGACGACCAGGTAGATCAGGAACAGCCGCATCGCCATAGTGTGCCAACGGTTCGCGGCGCCGGAGGGTTCCTACGGGCTCTGCGCGATGTGGTTCGGCTCGGTGGCGCGGATGACCTCGAAGGGCTCTGCGTAGCGGGTGTGAGGCAGTTGCCGTGCCCAGTATCGGCTGGTTGCCACGACCAGGTCGGGTTCGAGGTAATGGCGCGTCGACTGCGAGCGGTAGTTCGCCAATACCGTGACCTTCTCGTCGATGGTGTCATCCACCGGAACGAACTTCGTGGGGGCGAACCCGTTGCGCGACGATGGGGATTGATAGCAGAACACCTGCTGAACGCGGCGTGTGGCAATCATCGTGGCGTCGTGAACGGCCCGGTGATCCTGGTGATTGTCGGCGGCCGAGTGGACGTAGACGGTCGTCGGGTTCACCACCGCGATCACCTCCTCGATCAAGGTCACCATGTCGTCAGCCTCGCCCATCCGGGTGTCGGGCAGATCGCCCATCAGCAGTTCGGCGGACATGGCGATCGCCGCGGCCGAGGCTTCCCGGCAACGAGTCCTCTGCACCCCGCCGACCGCTCCCTGACTTAGCGTCAGCGCCGTGATCGGATCTCCCAGGTTACGGTGTCGCAAGAGCGTTGCGCCGCAGCCGATTTCGACGTCGTCGGGATGCGCACCGACGGCAAGCACACGCTCCCGCGTACTCCCGCCCTTGGCGAGTCCGAGAGTGGCCGGGATCTGCTCCGGCTCGCTGGGATCCACGACGTCGGTCAGCCCCGCGCGCATGGCGCGCAGCAGCCCGGCAGCATGCGAATCCGCACCCGCGAGCACAGCCACCGACAGTGTGCCCGCTGTGTCGCGCATCCTGTTGATGACCGCGAGCAGGTCGTCGTCGATGAGGTCGGATTCGACCACCAGCATCGACGGAGCCCCGGACACCGCAAGAAAGTCACCGGTGTCGGCGGGCTCCAACTTGACAGCGACAAGACCGATCGACGTCAGCACCGACAGCAACGCGTCGACGTCCCGCGAGGCCCAGACGACCGCAAGCCGCTGTGGCGCGGAGGTCAGACGCACGATGCTCGACGGCAGCCCGCCCCGGTCGTCGGCCACCGCACCCCCTTCGATCCAGTGACATGCAAGCTTATTGACAGGAACCGAAGGCGGCGAGCATTTGCCCGCGGCGGGGGCTACGCAGGCGCAGGGACGGTCACCTCGATGGCGCTGTGCACCTTGTCGATGCCACCGAGCAGGATCGCTCGCGGGATGAAGTAGACCGTGTGGTGCCAGTAACGCCTGATGATCTTGTCGAACACCCGGCGGGTCTCCGACTTGGGCAGGTTGCGTGCCACCGCCTCGACGGGCTCGCCTTTCACCTTGCCGAAGATGCCGGCCTTCTGGATCGTCACCCGCGGCGTGTTGTTGATGCGCTTGGTCTTCCACGACCCGTCGTCGGTGATGATCAGGAGCTTGTCACCCTCCGGCACACCCCACACCGTGGTCGGCTTCGGCCTGCCGTCCTTGGTGAACGTGGTGAGGATCAGGTACTTCTCGTCGTAGACGTCGTTGAACGTAGGTGCCATAGGTGATCAATTCACCGGTTTCAGCTCAATCGAAACGTTGCTCTTCATACCGCCCTTGAGTTTCGAGAAGAAGCTGAAGCCCTTGCCGATCAGGCCGTACCGCCTGCCAATCGCGTCGTAGGTGGCCTTGTTGGCGGATTTGTCCAGTATCGACGCGACGGCATCGACCGCCTCGCCCTTCGGTTTGCCGGCGCGGTCGCATTCTGCGATGGTCACGCGCGGGGTGTTGCGGATCCGCTTGACCTTCCAGGACTTCTCCTGGGTGATCACGAGGAGCCGGCCGTCGCGGTCCGGTGCCGCCCAGATCGCGGTCGGCTTGGGGCGGCCGTCCTTGGTGAACGTGGTCAGCAGGATGTACTCGCTCTTGGCGACGTCGGCAAAGGTGACAGGCACGTAGCCAACCTAGCTTGATCGATCCCCGCCCGCTGCGCTCGTGCCCGCCGGCCGATCAGCCTTCGAGGTCGCCCTCGGTTTCGAGCAACACGTGCCGCAGGCCCGCGAGGGTGTCGGCCTCGGGCTCGGCCCACATGCCGCGTTCGGCGGCTTCGAGCAGGCGTTCCGCCATGCCGTGCAGTGCCCACGGGTTCGACTCCGCCATGAACTTGCGGTTCTCGTCGTCGAGCACATACGCCTGCGTGAGGCGCTCGTACATCCAGTCGGCCATCACGTGCGCGGTCGCGTCGTAGCCGAACAGATAGTCGACGGTGGCGGCCATCTCGAACGCGCCCTTGTAGCCGTGCCTGCGCATCGCCGTCATCCAGCGGGGGTTGACGACGCGGGCCCGGAACACCCTCGTGGTCTCCTCCGACAGGGTGCGGGTGCGAACCGCGTCGGGCCGGGTGTTGTCGCCGATGTAGGCGGCGGGCGCCTTACCGGTCAGCGCACGCACCGTGGCGACCATGCCGCCGTGGTACTGGAAGTAGTCGTCGGAGTCGGCGATGTCGTGTTCACGGGTGTCGGTGTTCTTCGCGGCCACCGCGATGCGGCGGTACTGGCGGTTCATGTCGTCGGCGGCGGGCGCTCCGTCCAGGCCGCGGCCGTACGCGAAACCGCCCCACGCCGTGTAGACCTCGGCCAGGTCGGCGTCGTCGCGCCAGTTGCGACTGTCGATCAGTTGCAGCAGTCCGGCGCCGTACGTTCCGGGTTTCGAGCCGAAAACCCGTGTGGTGGCGCGGCGTCGGTCCCCGTGTTCGGCGAGGTCGGCCTCGGCGTGCGCCCGCACGTAGTTCTGCTCGGCAGGCTCGTCGAGGTTCGCGACGAGCGCCACCGCGTCGTCGAGCATCGTGACGACGTGCGGGAAGGCGTCGCGGAAGAAGCCGGAGATGCGCACGGTGACGTCGATGCGCGGCCTCCCGAGCTCGCCGACAGGGATCGGCTCGAGGTCGACGACACGCCGCGATGCGTCGTCCCACACCGGCCGAACGCCAAGCAGCGCAAGCACTTCGGCGATGTCGTCGCCCGAGGTGCGCATCGCCGACGTGCCCCACACCGACAGCCCGACCGAGCGCGGCCAGTCGCCGTTGTCCTCGCGGTAGCGGGTCAGCAGCGATTCGGCCATCGCGCTGCCGGTCTCCCACGCCAGCCGCGACGGCACCGCCTTGGGGTCGACGGAGTAGAAGTTCCGTCCGGTGGGCAGCACGTTGACCAGACCCCGCAGCGGGGAACCCGACGGGCCCGCGGCGATGAACCGGCCGTCGAGTGCCCGCAGGATCTCGTCGATCTCGTTCGCGGTCCCTGCGAGCCGGGGTACCACCTCGGTGGCGGCGAACCGCAGGATGGCCGCCACGTCACGGTTGTCGGTCAGCGTGTCGACGACGTCGGCGTCCCACCCCGACCGCTGCAGTTCGGCCAGCAGTGCGCGCGCGCGGTTTTCGGCATCGTCGACGGCCGCGCGGTCGTCGTTGCCGTCCTCGGCGAGCCCGAGCGCCTGCCGCAGGCCCGGCACCGTCTGCTCGCCGCCGAACAGCTGCCGCGCCCGCAAGATGGCCAGGACGAGATCGAGTTGGGCCTCGTCGGTCGGGGCCTGGCCGAGAATGTGCAGCCCGTCGCGGATCTGGACGTCTTTGATCTCGCAGAGCCAGCCGTCGACGTGCAGCAGCATGTCGTCGAACGAGTCGTCCTCGGGACGCTCGGCGAGCCCGAGGTCCCGGTCCATCTCCGCGGCGCGCATCAGCGTCCAGATCTGCTGACGGATCGCGGGCAGCTTGCCCGGGTCGAGCGCGGCGATGTTGGCGTGCTCGTCGAGCAGCTGCTCCAAACGCGCGATGTCGCCGTAGGTTTCGGCGCGCGCCATCGGCGGGATGAGGTGATCGACGAGGGTGGCGTGCGCACGCCGTTTGGCCTGGGTGCCCTCCCCCGGGTCGTTGACGAGGAACGGGTAGATCAGCGGCAGGTCGCCCAGCGCCGCATCGGATCCGCAGGCCGCCGACATGCCGAGCGTCTTGCCCGGCAGCCACTCGAGGTTGCCGTGCTTGCCCAGGTGCACGACCGCATCGGCGCCGAATCCCCGGTCGACCCAGTGGTATGCGGCCAGATAGTGGTGGCTCGGCGGTAGGTCGGGGTCGTGGTAGATCGCGACGGGGTTCTCGCCGAACCCGCGCGGCGGCTGCACCATCATCACGACGTTGCCCGACTGCATGGCGGCGATGACGATCTCGCCGTCGGCGTCGCGGGTACGGTCGACGAACAGGTCGCCGGGCGCGGGGCCCCAGTGCTTCTCGACGGCCTCGGTCAGTTCGGCGGGCAGCGTGGCGAACCAGGCGCGGTAGTCCTTGGCGGACAGGCGAATAGGATTGCCCGCGAGTTGACCTTCGGTCAGCCAGTCGGGGTCTTGGCCGCCGCGCTCGATCAGGGCGTGGATCAGCGCGTCGCCGTCCTGGGCCTCGACACCGGGGACGTCGCCGATGTCGTAGCCGGCGTCACGCATGGCGCGCAGCAGGACGACCGCACTGGCCGGGGTGTCGAGGCCGACGGCGTTGCCGATGCGGGCATGCTTGGTCGGGTAGGCGGAGAACACCACTGCCACCCGCTTGTCTTGCGGGGCAACGGATCGCAGCCGGGCGTGACGGACAGCGAGGCCGGCCACCCTCGCGCAGCGCTCGGCGTCCGCGACGTAGGAGATCAGGCCCTCGTCGTCGATCTCCTTGAAGGAGAAGGGGACGGTGATGATCCGGCCGTCGAATTCCGGCACCGCCACCTGTGTCGCGACGTCGAGCGGGCTGAGGCCGTCGTCGTTGTCCTGCCACACCGAGCGTGAACTGGTCAGGCACAAGCCCTGCAGTATCGGGATGTCCAGCGCCGCAAGATGTGCCACGTTCCAGGTGTCGTCGCTGCCGCCGGCCGAGACGGCGGCGGGCACTGCGCCACCCGCGGCGAGCACGGTCGTCACCATCGCGTCGGCCGACCCGAGCAGCTCGAGCATCTCCGGCTCGGCGGTGCGCAGGGAGGCGCAGTACACCGGCAGGGGCGTGCCGCCGGCGGTTTCGATCGCGTCGCACAGCGCCTCGACGTAACCGGTGTTGCCCGCCAAGTGCTGGGCGCGGTAGAAGAGCACCGCGATGGTCGGGCCGTCGTGGTCGGCGGCCTGCCGTTGGAGCACACCCCAGTTGGGGATCGTGGACGGCGGCGCGAATCCGAGCCCGGTCATCAGCACGGTGTCGCAGAGGAACGCGTGCAGTTGCCGCAGGTTCTCCATGCCACCCTGGGCGAGGTAGACGTGTGTCTGCACGGCGACGCCTGCCGGAACCGTGGAATGGCTCATCAGGTCGGCATCGGGCGCCTGCTCGCCGCTGACGACCACGGTGGGCACCCCGCTGGCGACGACGGCGTCGATGCCGTCCTCCCAGGAGCGGTAGCCGCCCAGGATCCGGACCACCGCGACGTCGACCCCGTCGAGTTGTTCGGCGAGCTCACCGTCGACGAGCCGTGAGGGGTTGGCCCACCGGTACCGCGCACCGCTCGACCGGGCGGTGATCAGGTCCGTGTCGGATGTCGACAGCAACAGAATGGTGGGCTCTGACACCCACCATTCCTATCGCACGTGTCGGTCAGTCGCCGAAACGGCCGTGCCAGGTCTGCGGGTACGGCAGACCGGTTGCCGCGATGAGCGCGACGAGTACGGCGGCGAAGACGATCAAGGAGAACATCGGTAGTCCTTCCATTCGTTGTTGCACACGCGTGCAACTGTGTGGAATGTACGACGTAACCGGTCGGTAGGGATCGAATGGTGGTGGACGGAACTCGCAGGCCAAGGCTGTGACGACCGTCACATTCCGTTCTGTTCGGGCTGCGCCGAACCCTTGTCCGCTGGGGCCCTCGGGGCCATTTTGAGCTGATGCAGGTGGTGAAGCTCGGCGCCGTCATCGGCGCCCGCATCGACGACGTGACCCTTTCCGGCGATCTCGACGCGACGACCGTTTCCGACATCAACGCGGCGCTGCTCGAGCACAAGGTCATCTTCTTCCGTGAGCAGCACGACCTCGACGATGACGGCCAGCTGGCGTTCGCGCGCCTGCTCGGCACGCCGACGAGCGCGCATCCCACGGTGACGTCGCGCGGGAATCGACTGCTGCCGATCGACTCGCGCTACGACAAGGCCAACAGCTGGCATACCGACGTCACCTTCGTCGACCGCATCCCGAAAGCGTCACTGCTGCGGGCGATCACGCTCCCCAGCTACGGCGGCACCACGACATGGGCCTCCACCGAGGCGGCCTACGACCAGCTTCCGGAGCCGTTGCGGGCGCTCGCCGAGAACCTGTGGGCGGTACACACCAACCTCTACGACTACGCCTCGCCGCGCGAGTTCACCGCCGAGGAGCGCCAATACCGCGACGAGTTCGTGTCCGACTACTACGAAACCGAGCACCCCGTCGTCCGCGTCCATCCGGAAACGGGCAGGCGGGTACTGCTGCTCGGCCAGTTCGTCAAGCGGTTCGTCGGGCTGGGCTCAGCCGAATCCGCCGCGTTGTTCAACCTGTTGCAGACCCGGATCACGAAGCTGGAGAACACCATTCGATGGACCTGGGGGCCGGGCGACCTTGCCATCTGGGACAACCGCGCGACGCAGCACTACGCGGTGTCCGATTACGACGACCAGTTCCGCAGGCTCAACAGGGTGACGCTGGCCGGCGACATCCCCCGAAGTGTCGACGACCAGCGCAGCCGCGTGGTGGCAGGCGACGCGTCGCAGTACTCGGACGTGGTGAGCCCGGTACCGCTGGCCAGCTAGAGCCGGTCCATCTCCCGCGACATGAGGGAGCTGTCCAGGTACCCGAGCCGTGGCGGGTAGTGCCTGCGCACGTGAGGCCGCTCCGGACGCACGAACATCGCACGCACAGCCGAGGCAAGGTCGTGCATGTGGTGGTGCTTGTCCGGTGCGGGCGCCAGTACCGCGGCCGAGGCGAACAGCACCTGCTGCTCGGTGATCAGCGTGGCGTTGTCGACCTCGGGCACCGTCGCCGGTGCCGCCATCGGCGTCGTCGTCTCGATTGGTTCAGCGGTGCCCGCCGTGATCTTCAGCGTGGTCATTGCCCTCAACTCCAAACCGCCCCGGTGTCCCGCGCTCTCCCGCCGCGGGCTCCTGATGGAGAAAAATTAAGTCGAGCGCTCTATTGACGCACGCGTAGTCCACTACCCCAGTCGCGAGAATCGCCGACGCGTACCGTGAGTTCGATGGCTCGAACCCGTGACCAGGACGCTTGCCCGGGCGCACTTCAGCTGCACCAGGCCGCCGACGGCGCGCTGGCCAGGATCCGGTTGCCCGGCGGCATGATCGGGCCACGTCAGCTCGAGGCGTTGGCCCTTGCCGCGACCCGATTCGGCTCCCCCGCGATGGAGCTGACGTCGCGGGGGAACGTCCAGATTCGCGGGATACGGGATGAGTCGGCGCTCGCAGACGCCGTGGCGGCCGCGGGCCTGCTGCCCTCGCCGACGCACGAGCGGGTGCGCAACATCGTCGCCTCGCCGCTGTCGGGAAGGCTCGGCGGCCGCGCCGACGTCCGCGAGTGGGTGGGCGCGCTGGACGCCGCGATCTGCGGCGAGGCGGACCTCGCCGAGTTGCCGGGCCGGTTCTGGTTCAGCATCGACGACGGTCGCGGCGACGTCTCCGGGCTCGGCGCCGATGTCGGCGCCCATGTTGTCGGTGACGGGGCGGCGGTGCTGCTGGCGGGCCGCGACACCGGTGTGCGGATCGCCCCGTCCGACGTGGTGACCACGCTGGTCTCGATTGCCAAGCGGTTCCTCACTATCCGTCAAGATGCCTGGCGTACAACAGAACTCGCCGACACCTCGGTTCTGATCGACGACCTGTCACGCTCGGCCGAGCCGGGAGAGACCTGGCCCGCCGCCGACCGTCCACCGGTCGGCTGGCTCACCCAGGACGACGGCCGCATCGCGTTGGGGGCGGCCGTGCCGCTCGGCGTGCTGCAGGCCAGGGTCGCCGAATTCCTCGCGGCCATCGACGCGCCGATCGTCGTCACGCCGTGGCGGTCGGTGCTCGTCTGTGACCTCGACGAGGGCGTCGCCGACGCCGCGCTGCGGGTGCTCGCACCGATGGGGCTGGTGTTCGACGACACCTCCCCGTGGCTCGACGTCAGCGCCTGCACCGGCAGCCCCGGCTGCGAACACTCGGCGGCCGACGTCCGCGCCGACGCGACCCGCGCGGTCGACGAACCCGCGTCGGGTCACCGGCACTTCGTCGGGTGCGAACGCGCGTGCGGCAGCCCGGCCCACGGTGACGTGTTGATCGCGACCGCGGACGGATACGAGCTGCGCACCCCACCCCCGTAGGGTGAGCGGGTGCTCGACTACATCCGCGACGCCGCAGAGATCTACCGGCAGTCGTTCGCGACGATCCGCGCGGAGGCGGACCTCTCGCGGTTCCCGGACGATGTCGCCCGGGTGGTCGTGCGCCTGATCCACACGTGCGGTCAGGTCGACGTCGGCGAGCATGTTGCGTTCAGCCCCGACGTCGTCGCCAAGACGCACGCCGCGCTGGCCGCCGGCGCGCCGGTGCTGTGCGATTCCTCGATGGTCGCGGCGGGCATCACGCGCTCGCGACTTCCCGCGGACAACGAGGTGGTGTCACTGGTCGCCGACCCCAGGGCCGCCGATCAGGCCGCGCGCCTCGGCAGCACCCGGTCGGCGGCCGCGGTCGATCTGTGGGCCGACCGGCTCGGCGGTGCGGTGCTCGCGATCGGCAACGCGCCGACCGCACTCTTCCGTCTGCTCGAACTCATCGACGACGGCGCTCCGACGCCCGCGGCCGTACTCGGCGGTCCCGTCGGGTTCGTCGGATCCGCGCAGTCCAAGCAGGAGCTGATCGAGCGACCGCGCGGCATGTCCTACCTCGTCGTCACCGGGCGTCGCGGCGGCAGCGCAATGGCCGCGGCGGCCGTCAACGCGATCGCGAGCAGCGCCGAATGAGCGAACGGGGAACGCTGTGGGGCGTCGGGCTCGGGCCTGGCGACCCGGAACTGGTGACGGTCAAGGCCGCCAGGGTTATCGGGCAGGCCGACGTCGTCGCCTATCACAGCGCGCGGCACGGACGCAGCATCGCGCGGGCCATCGCCGAACCGTATCTGCGTGACGGCCAGATCGAGGAGCACCTCGTCTATCCGGTCACGACCGAGACCACCGAGCACCCCGGCGGATACGCGGGCGCGATGGAGGACTTCTACCGCGAGGCCGCCGAACGCATCGCCGCCCATCTGGACGCGGGCCGCGACGTGGCGCTGCTGGCTGAAGGCGATCCCCTGTTCTACAGCTCCTACATGCACATGCACACGCGGCTGACCGAGCGCTTCAACGCGGTGATCGTGCCGGGTGTGACGTCGGTCAGCGCGGCGTCAGCGGCCACCGGCACTCCCCTCGTGCAGGGCGACGAGGTGCTGACGATCCTGCCCGGCACGCTGCCCGCCGACGAGCTAAGGCGAAGGCTCGCCGACACCGACGCGGCGGTGGTGCTGAAGCTCGGTCGGTCGTACCCCGTTGTGCGAGAGGCGTTGTCGTCAGCCGACCGGCTCGACGACACGTACTACGTCGAGCGGGCGAGCACGCCGAAGCAGCGGGTGGCGCCTGCGGCCGACGTCGACGAATCCACGGTGCCGTACTTCTCGCTCGCCATGCTGCCCGGCAGTCCCGCGCGCCCGTCGAGGGCAGGCACCGTCGCGGTCGTCGGCCTCGGTCCCGGCGACTCCGACTGGATGACCCCGCAGAGCCGCC
>DATEIG010000414.1:0-4953 GCA_035279185.1 Mycobacterium sp. | reverse complement strand
GAGACCCCGAATGCGTTCAGCGAGGAGACCAAGGCCGTCGGCCTGGTCTTCGCCGCACACTCGTCGGTCGCGTGGAACGCCGCCCGCCGCGACGAGCAGTTCAAGAAGGCGCTGTCGAGCCGCGACCTCATCGGGCAGGCCAAGGGCATGCTGATGGAACGCTACGGCGTCGGCGCCATCCAGGCTTTCGACCTGCTGCGCAAGCTGTCGCAGGACTCGAACACGCCGTTGATCCAGATCGCCGCCGACCTGATCGAGAAGCAGCAGTCCTCGATCGAATAGCGTGTTTCGGCTCACTCCGGCTGGGCAACCAAAAGCCCATGAGTGTGGAATCGAAACCAACGTCTGACGCCTCTGTCGGCGAACTGGTGAGTCAGCTGTCGACGCAGACGTCCCGCCTGGTGCGTGACGAGTTGCGACTGGCCACCAAGGAGTTACAGCAGTCGGCCAAGCATGCGGGCATAGGCGCCGGGCTGTTCAGCGCGGCGGGTCTGCTGTCGCTGCTCGGCCTCATGACGCTGATCGCCGCGGGCGTGGCGGCGCTGGCGCTCGTGCTGCCGGTGTGGGCGGCCGCAGTCATCGTGGCCGTCGTGCTCTTCCTCGTCGCGGGCGTCGCCGCGTTGTTCGGGCGCAAGCAGGCCGAGGAGATCGCTCCGCCGCCGAAAGAGAGCGTCGAAAGCGTCAAGGCCGATATCAAGGAAGTGAAGGACGCACGCTCATGAGCCAACCCGAATCCGCCCGACCAGAGCCGGGGCCCGACGCGGGTATCGACGACATCCAGACCGACATCGAGCAGACGCGCAAGGAACTCGGCGAGACCGTCGAGGCGCTGTCGGCCAAGATGGACGTCAAGCAGCGCACCAAGGACAAGGTCGCCGAGACCAAGGAAGCCGCGCTCGACAAGGCCCACGCGGTTCAGCACGCGACCATCGACGACGGCCGCGCGAAGGTGACGGTTCCTGTGGCGGCCGCCGCCGTCGTCGGCGTCGTCGCGTTGCTGTGGTTCCTGCGGCGGCGCCGCTGACCGATTACGCCTTGTTCGGGACGGCGGTGACCAGGCCGCCGTCCATGATGAACTCGCTTCCCGTGGCGTAGGACGATTCGTCGCTGGCCAGAAACACGATGAAGGTCGCCACCTCTTCGGGTTCGGCGGGACGGCCGAGCGGAATCGTGACCATGTCCTCGGGAAGGTGTGCCGTCATCGGGGTCTTGATGAAGCCCGGGTGCACCGAGTTGACCCGAATGTTTTTGGGCGCCAACTCCAATGCCGCCGACTTCGCCAAACCGCGCACGGCCCACTTGGACGCGACGTAGGGGTGCACGAAGGGCGCGCCGCGCAGGCCCTCGATCGATGACACGTTGATGATCGATCCGCCGCCGGCGTCGATCATCGGTTGGACCGCGGCGCGCATGCCGAGGAACGTGCCCGTCAGGTTGACGTCGATGACCTTCTGCCACTCCCCCAGATCGAACTTCTTGAGCGGTCCGAGTGCGACGATGCCCGCATTGTTCACCAGCACATTGAGCTTCCCGAACTCGCCGACGGCGGTGTCCACCGCGGCCTGCCACTGGTCAGGCTGCGTGACGTCGAGGTGGACGTAGCGCGCACTGTCGCCGATCTCGGCCGCCAGCGCCTCGCCCTCGTCGTCGAGGATGTCGCCGATCACCACCTTGCCACCCTCGTCGACCAGCATCCGCGCGTGCGCAGCGCCCATACCGCGCGCCCCGCCGCTGATGAGCGCAACCTTTCCGTCGACGCGTCCCATCGAAGTGTTCTCCTTTGTCGTTGTCGCGCAGCCTATTTGGCGTCGAACAGTCCCTTGCCGGTGATCAGCGGCAGGTCGAGCGTCGTCCTGATTCCCGGCGGGGCGGCCACCACCGCGGGAATCGCGTTGACCACTCTGCCGGCACCGGCCGCGATCGCAGCGTAGTTGTGGTCGCCCTTGCGGCTGGTCGGGCAGATGTCCACCGTGTAGGACGGCTCCCCGACGATCTCGACCTTGTACGAGCCGCCGGGCTGGGCAGGCTGCGGCCACTCGGGGCACAGATCCTCGCGCAGCCGTGTCACGTGATCGATGACGATGGCGGGCTCGCCCTTGACCATTCCGACGATCTCGAACCGGAGCGCCGCCTGGGTGCCCTTGGCGATGTGACCGACCGCGACGTCGAAGTCCTCCGGTGCCGGCACCCGGATGCAGGAGTCCTTGATCTCGTCGACCTCGATGCCGAAGCCCGCGGACAGCTGTCGGATGGTGGTGCCCCACGCCATCCCGAGAACGCCGGGCTGCAACAACATCGGCGTCTCATCGAGTGCCCAACCGAAGCCCATGACGTCGAACATCACGGTGGCGCCGTCGTAGGTGGCGTAGTCGGCGATCTCCATGCACCGCACCTGATCGATACGCTGGCATGTGCTCGCGATGGCGAACGGAATCAGATCGTTGGCGAAGCCCGGGTCGACACCGGAGATGAAGAGACTTGAATTACCTTGTTGGGCAGCCTCTTCCATGGGCGCGATGTACTTGTCGGGCATCACACCCCACGGATACTGGAACACTCCCGGCGAGGTGCCGACCACGTTGATGCCGGCGGAAAGAATGCGCAGCACGTCGGTGACCGCCTCGGGGATGCGGTTGTCGCCCATCGCGCAGTAGACCGCACAGTCGGGTTTGTCAGCCAGCAGTGCGTCGAGGTCGTTGGTGGCCGTGATGCCTGTCGCGGCGTCGAGGCCGGCCAACTCGGCGGCGTCCTTGCCGACCTTGGCCTCCGAGGACACCCAGACTCCGGTGAGGTCGAAGCGGGGATCGCTGATCAGATGGTTCAGCGCGATGCTTCCGACATTGCCGGTGCCGATGTGTGCGACGCGGATCGCCATTGCTGTCTCCTCACGGCCGCGGCTGGACAGGTGTCCAACTTATCGGATGCGACCCCGGGCGAACAAGGCAGGTCATGGGCGTGCGAGCGATCGTGCCGCTCGAACTCGACAACGAAAAAGCTGGGGTGCCGGACAGCTGTCCAGCACCCCAGCTCCGATCGTTACACCTGGAGTCGGCGACGTCCGAGATAGAAGGCGAGGCCCAGCGCGCCGAGGCCGAGACCGCCGACCACACCGCCTGCCGCAATCAGGTACATCTGCGTGCGATCGAGAGCCGCGGACTCGTCAGAGGCCAGCTGCATCCGGTAGTCGCCGGGCAGCGGCGCCTCCTGCGGCTCTCCCAGACCCGGGTACTGCTGCGTGCTGTGCACCTCGAACTGACGCTCACCCGCGGGCGACGTGACCCACTGGCCCCAGGCCGGCGTCGCGCCGTCGAGCAGAACCTTCCTGCCGCCGTAGCGAACGTCGTCGCCCAGGTCGACGATCTGATTGACCCGGAACGGCTGGTAGGTCGCGTTCGAGTAGCGCACCTGCACCGGCACGTTGTCGTAGCGCAGCAGCGGAGGCGGCGGCACGAACGGCAGGCCGGCAGCGGGCACATATCCACCGCCGAAGAACGTCCCTACCGCCACGTTCACCACGTCGGCCGCGGTGTTCGCCAGGTCGGCCGCCACATTCGCGGCACCGAGCACCACCGCGGTGAAGCTGTAGGCAGCGACTTCGGCGACGTCGACGACAACCCGCGCGAGCGGCTGGATGACCAGGATCCGCGTGGCGTTCGCGAGCGCGTAGACGATCCGGACCGGCGCCCGGAACGGGTTGAAGATGACCGGCCGGTAGAACCGGTCGTACTCGATCCAGTCACGGTCCCACTGGCGGACTCGCTTGTCCCAGAACCTGTCGTTCCAGTCGCGACCGCGGTCACGGTCGCGGTCGCCGAACGAGAAGTCCGACCCCGCACGGAAATCCGACTCGAACGGGCCGAGCTTGGTCTTGCTCTGCACGTTGAGCGCACTCGACAGGAAGTCGACGTCCTCCTTGCGCGCCGGTTCCGGCTTCACCTCGATCGGGGTGGCCTTCTTGGCGAGCTGGATGTCCTCTTCAGGCGCCTTGAGCGTCTCGGGTGCGGCCAGCGCCGCCCGCTGCGCGGCCTTGGGCGCCGATGAGGAGTCGGACCCGGGCTCGTCGGCGGCAGGCACCTGCTTGTCGGCAGGGCTCTTCTCGTCGCCCTTCGGTGTCTCGCCGGGCGCCAGACTCCCCGGCACCTGCGCATCCTGCTTCGGGTCGCCGGGCTTACCGGGCTCGTCGGCTGCCGGAAGCGGCAAGGTCGCATCCGCGTTCGGCGCATCGGCCTTGGGGGCGTCAGCCTTGGGGGCGTCAGCCTTCGGTGCGTCGACCGTGGGCGCCTCGACGGGCGGCGCATCAACCTTGGGCGCGTTGGCTTTTGGCACCTCGACGGGCGGTGCCTCGACCTTCGGCGCGTCAGCCTTGGGAGCCTCGGCCTTCGGCGCTTCGGCCTTGGGAGCCTCCACGACGCGCGGCTGCTCCTTGGGCGCGGGCGCGACGACCTGCGGGGCGGGCGCTTCCTGCTGCTTCGGCGCCGGCGCGGGAGCGGGCGCCTGGATCTGCGGGGCCGGCGCCTGTTGCGGCGGCGCCTCGATCACCTGCGGCGGGGCGGGCGCCTGCTGCGGCGGCGCCTCGACGGGGGCCTGCTGCTGCGGCGGTGCCTGCGGCGCCTCAGGGATGACGACTTCCGGCGTCGGGACGATCGGTATCCCCGGGTCGTTCTTGTCCGGTTTGGCGAGCGCAGGTGCAACTCCCCCGCTGAGCGCACTCAAAGAAACGACGGCTCCGGACGCCAGAACAGCGACAGCGCTTCGCCAGGAGCAGGTCTTAAGGGAGGCACGCATGTGGATATCGACTCCTCTGGTCTCAGAGTTGGTGGCGATAGCCGCCACCGCTGCTTGCAGCCATCTCCCCCGACACTGGAAACAGACCAGCAGGCGCCGCGGTGCTTGTTGGTTCGAGACCGACGCTTGTGGCGGGGCGACGATCAGTGATCCAAGGGTTAGATCGCC
>DATEIG010000413.1:0-11611 GCA_035279185.1 Mycobacterium sp. | reverse complement strand
CTCCATCTCGTCGTGGATCAGGAGATACGCGGTGCGCAGCGCCGGTTCCGTCGCCGTCATGGTGGCGATCCGCATTGCGGCGATCTCGTCCTCGATGTCCTGCTCGGTGAGCGGATACTCGACGGCATTGATCGCCAGATGTTCGGCCAGCGACAGTTCTGAGGGCCAGCGGTGGGCGATCTCGACGAATCGGTCGGCGGACTTCGAGAGCACCGGTTCGACGCAGCTTTCCTTGCACCGGAAATAGCGCCAGATCGTCCGGGTGGAAAGACCTGCGGCAGCGGCGATGTCGTCGCCACTGGTGCCCGCCACCCCGTGCTCCCAGAACAAGGCGCACGCATGACGCGACACGGTGAGGCGCGCCTCGGCCTGGCCCATCTGCTGTCTCGCCTCCTCTGCTTGCGTGTCACTTAGTGACACCACTACCGTGTCACTAAGTGACAGCGTCGTCAAGCGAGAGGTGCCCGAGGTGGACGCAGAACAGTTCTGGCGTGACGCCGACGAATACGTCGTCCGGTACGGGTCATCGTTCGTTCCGCGAATCATTCTGCGCGCCAAGGGAAGTTTCGTCTACGACGAAACCGGCGCGGCGATCCTCGACTTCACTTCCGGCCAGATGAGCGCCGTGCTCGGTCACGCTCACCCCGACATCGTGTCGACGGTGTCGACGGCAGCGGCCACCCTCGACCACCTGTACAGCGGGATGCTCTGCCCACCCGTCGTCGACCTCGCCAGGGCACTGTCGGCGACGCTGCCGCCGTCGCTGCGCAAGGTCCTCCTGCTCAGCACGGGCGCGGAATCCAACGAGGCGGCCATCAAGATGGCCAAGCTCTACACCGGCCGATACGAGATCGTGTCGTTCGACCGGTCATGGCACGGCATGACCTCCGGTGCGGCGTCGGCGACGTTCAGCGCAGGCCGACGCGGATACGGCCCGCCGATGCCCGGCAACCTGACGCTGCCGACGCCCAATGCGTTCCGGTCGCCCTTCCGGCGGGCCGACGGCAGCTACGACTGGGAAGCCGAGTTGGAGTACGGCTTCGCGATGGTCGACGCGCAATCCTCGGGCAGCCTCGCCGCGTGCCTCGTCGAGCCCATCCTGTCGTCGGGCGGGATCATCGAGCCGCCGATGGGATACCTGCGCAGGCTCAAGGAGATGTGCGTCGAGCGCGGCATGCTGTTGATCGTCGACGAGGCGCAGACCGGCATCGGCCGCACCGGAACCATGTACGCCTTCGAGCGCGACGGAATCGTCCCCGACCTGTTGACACTGTCGAAGACCCTCGGCGCGGGCCTACCCGTGGCCGCGGTGGTCACCAGCGCCGAGATCGAGACCGTGTGCCACGAGAGGGGCTTCCTCTTCTTCACCACGCACGTCTCCGATCCGCTCGCCGCGGCCGTCGCGCTGACCGTGCTGTCCGTCGTCGAGAGGGACGGGCTCGTCGAACGCGCGGCCCAACTGGGGGACCGGCTCGCGACCCGTCTCGCCGAGATGCGCGACCGCTACGAACAGGTCGGTGACGTCAGGGGCCGCGGCCTGCTGCAGGGCATCGAGCTGGTCTCCGACAAGGCCACCAAGGCGCCCGCCGACGCGCTCGGCAAGAAGGTCACCGCGGCCTGCCTCGAGCGCGGGCTGCACATGAACATCGTCCAGCTGCCCGGCATGGGCGGCATCTTCCGGATCGCGCCGCCACTGACCATCAGCGACGACGAACTCGAGGCCGGGCTCGCCATCCTCGACGACGCGCTCAAGGCCGTGCTCGGACGTCCGTAGCCTGTAAGGGTGCAGTCGACCTTCTGCGGCCGTCCGGTGGCGGGCGATCGAGCGCTGATCATGGCGATCGTGAACCGCACCCCGGACTCGTTCTACGACCGCGGAGCCAATTTCACCGATGAGGCCGCCAAGTCCGCGGCACACCGGGTGATCGCCGACGGGGCCGACGTGGTGGACGTGGGCGGGGTCAAGGCCGGGCCCGGCGAGGACGTCGACGTCGACGAGGAGGTCGCGCGCGTGGTGCCGTTCATCGAATGGCTCCGCGACACCTATCCCGACCAGGCGATCAGCGTGGACACCTGGCGCGCGGCCGTCGCCAAGCAGGCATGCGCGGCGGGGGCCGACCTGATCAACGACACCTGGGGTGGACACGACCCCGGGCTGGCCGAAGTGGCCGCGGAGTTCGGCGCGGGCATCGTGTGCTCGCACACCGGCGGCGCGACGCCGCGCACCAGGCCGTTCCGCGTGAACTACGGGACGTCTGAGCGCGGCGTGGTCGACGACGTCATCGCCGAGGTCACTGCCGCGGCCGAACGCGCCGTCGCCGCCGGGGTGTCGCGAGACGCGGTGTTAATCGATCCGACTCACGATTTCGGCAAAAACACTTACCACGGTCTTACTTTGTTGCGCCATGTAAAAGACCTTGTTAACACTGGATGGCCGGTCCTGATGGCGCTGAGCAACAAAGATTTCGTCGGGGAAACTCTGGGTGTGGACCTGACGGAGCGCCTGGAAGGCACCCTTGCGGCGACGGCTCTGGCCGCCGCGGAGGGTGCTGCGATGTTCCGTGTGCACGAAGTCGGTCCCACGCGGCGCGTACTGGAAATGGTCGCGTCAATCCAGGGCGTGCGTTCGCCCACGCGCACGGTAAGGGGACTGGCATGACACTGAGACGGACCCGAGTGAGGATCGCAGCGCGCAACGCGCGAGGACCGGAGCGAGGGGGAGTCGAACGATGACCCTGTCACCTGAGCTTCCCGGCACTGACGTCGTCGCCGGGCAATGGTTGACCGATCACAGCTGGAGCCGACCCATGTGGACTGTTCCCGAGCTCGAAGCGGCAAAGGGCACGCGAACGATCTCGGTCGTGTTGCCCGCGCTCAACGAGGAGCAGACGGTCGGCTCCGTCGTCGAAACCATCACGCCGCTGCTCGGCGGCCTGGTCGACGAGCTGATCGTGCTGGACTCCGGCTCGACCGACGACACCGAGATCCGTGCGCTCGCCGCGGGTGCCCGGGTCATCAGTCGCGAGGTCGCGCTGCCCGAGGTCCCGCCACAGCCGGGCAAGGGTGAGGTGTTGTGGCGTTCGCTCGCCGTGACCACCGGCGACATCGTGGTGTTCGTCGACTCCGACCTGATCGACCCCGACCCGATGTTCGTGCCGAAGCTGGTCGGGCCGCTGCTGATGACCGAGGGCGTGCACCTGGTCAAGGGCTTCTACCGCCGCCCCCTCAAGGTCAGCGGCAGCGAGGACGCCAACGGCGGCGGCCGGGTCACCGAGCTGGTGGCGCGTCCGCTGCTGGCGGCCCTGCGCCCCGAGCTCATGTACGTGATGCAGCCCCTCGGCGGCGAATACGCCGGCACGCGCGAGCTGCTGACGTCGGTGCCTTTCGCGCCTGCTTACGGCGTGGAGATCGGCTTGCTCATCGACACCTACGACCGGCTCGGGCTGGACGCGATCGCCCAGGTGAACCTCGGCGTGCGGGAGCACCGCAACCGTCCGCTGACCGAGCTGGCCTCGATGAGCAGGCAGGTCATCGCGACCCTGCTGTCGCGTTGCGGGATTCCCGACTCCGGGGTGGGGCTGACGCAGTTCTTCGCCGACGGCGACGACTACACGGCCAGGCACTCCGAGGTGCGGCTGGAGGACCGGCCGCCGATGAACACCCTGCGCCCGCGCTGAGGGTCGGGGCGGTCCGTCGGACCGGTGAGGCAGTATCGACACCGTGACGCTGATCCTGGTGTATCTCGTGGTCCTGATCCTGGTGGCCGTCGTGCTGTTCGGGGTGGGCAGCGTGCTGTTCGGCCGCGGCGAGGTGCTGCCGCCGCTGCCGCGCGCGACCACCGCAACGGTGCTGCCCGCATCAGGAGTCACCGGCGCGGACGTCGACTCGGTCAAGTTCAGTCAGGCGCTGCGCGGCTACAAGACCAGTGAGGTGGACTGGGTGCTCGACCGCCTCGGCGCCGAGCTCGACCAGCTGCGGGGTGAGCTGGCGGCGGTGCAGGCGACACAGGCCGCTGATCCGGCCGACGACGAGCCCGTGCAGGGCGGTGCGCACGCGCTGCCATCGGAGGACAGGGCCGACACGTGACGGGCGAGCTCGAGGTCGACGACCGCGTCCGCTGCGGCTGGATCGACCAGTCCCGTTTGGCCCCGGACGATTTCATCATGTACCGCGACTACCACGACACCGAGTGGGGCCAGCCGCTGCGCGACTCGAAGGCATTGTTCGAACGGGTCAGCCTCGAGGCGTTCCAGAGCGGGCTGTCATGGCTGATCATCCTGCGCAAGCGGGAGAACTTCCGTCGCGCCTTCGACCGGTTCGAGATCGACACGGTCGCGGGCTACACCGAGCGCGACATCGAGCGGCTGATGAACGACACCGGGATCGTGCGCAACCGCGCCAAGATCGAGGCCACCATCGCCAACGCGCGGGCGGTGGCCGACCTGGACGTCGATCTGGGTGAACTGCTGTGGTCGTTCGCACCGGAGAAGCGGCCGCGCCCCGCCGCTCTGTCGGACGTGCCAGCGGTGACACCGGAGTCGACGGCGATGGCCAAGGAACTGAAGCGTCGCGGGTTCAGGTTCGTCGGCCCGACGACCGCCTATGCCCTGATGCAGGCCACCGGAATGGTCGATGATCACGTCGCCTCGTGCTGGGTGCCCGCACCGGTCTGATCACCCCGTCCGAACGATCTTGACCGGGTCTTTGCACACCGAACCGCCCGAATAGGGAACAATGGGGGTAGTTCAGTAGCAGTTCGACGCCGGGAGCTGTCAACGGGTGGGCAGCCGGCTCATGTGGAGGAGGCACTCGATGGCGGCGATGAAGCCCCGGACCGGCGACGGTCCTCTGGAAGCAACCAAGGAGGGGCGCGGCATCGTGATGCGGGTACCACTGGAAGGCGGCGGCCGACTGGTCGTCGAACTCACCCCCGATGAGGCAGCTGCCCTCGGCGACGAGCTCAAGGGCGTCACGAGCTAACCAGCCGGACGGACCTAGCCGGACACCTTCCGGTAGATCTCGACCGTCTGCTCGGCAATGTGTGCCCACGAAAACTCGTCGATGCAGCGCTGCCTGCCGGCTTCTCCGTATTCACGCGCCCGCGCCGGATCGGCCACCAACGAGTTGACCGCGTCGGCCAGCCGGTTCTCGAAGAATTGCGGGTCGCCCGCGTCGTAGTGCACCAGCAGCCCGGTCTCGTGGTCGTTGACCACCTCGGGGATCCCGCCGACGTCGGAGGCTACCACCGCCGTCGCGCACGCCATGGCCTCCAGGTTGACGATGCCCAACGGTTCGTACACCGAGGGGCACACGAAAACCGTTGCAGCTGAGAGAATTTCACGAATCTTGCCGATCGGAAGCATTTCCCGAACCCAGAACACACCGGTGCGCGCCCGTGACAGCTCCTGCACCGCCGCCGTCACCTCGGCCGCGATCTCCGGGGTGTCCGGGGCTCCGGCGCACAGCACCAACTGCACTTCGGGGGAGAAGCGGTGAGCCGCCGCGACGAGGTGCGCGACGCCCTTCTGCCGGGTGATCCGGCCGACGAACGCGACGATCGGCCGATTGGGGTCGACGCCGAGCTCGGCGAGCACCGAATCGTCGGACTCCCACCCGTTGACCGGGTACCAGACGTCGGTGTCGATCCCGTTGCGCACCACGTGCACCCGGTTGGGGTCCAGCGCGGGGTAGGTGTGCAGGACGTCGTCGCGCATCCCGGAGCTGACGGCGATGACGGCGTCGGCCGCCTCGACCGCGGTGCGTTCCACCCAGGACGAGATCCGGTAGCCGCCACCCAACTGTTCGGCCTTCCACGGCCGCATCGGCTCCAGCGAATGGGCGGTCAGCACGTGCGGGATGCCGTAGAGCATCGCGGCCAGATGTCCCGCCAGCCCGGTGTACCAGGTGTGGCTGTGCACCACCGTCGCGCTGTCGGCGGCGTTGGCCATCACCAGATCGGCCGACAGCGTCGCCAGCGCCGGGTTGGCGCCCTTGAGCGCAGGATCGGGCTGGTGCACGAATGCTCCCTCGCGGGGGGCGCCCATGCAGTGCACGTCGACCTCGCAGAGGTGGCGCAGCTGCGCGACGAGCTCGGTGACGTGTACGCCGGCACCGCCGTACACCTCGGGCGGATACTCACGCGTCATCATCGCCACCCGCATGCTTATGACCGTAGTGTCCGTCGCCCCGCATCGCAGCCATGTAAGGAGGCGAATTATGGGTACTAGTCAATTACTTTGAAGCGGTGTCCGCGCGGTGCAATAGCGCGAATGCCTGGTCATGGTGAGAACTCGCGGATAGGTTTGAATCATGAGGGAGTTGCCACACGTCCTCGGCATCGTCCTGGCCGGCGGGGAGGGTAAGCGGCTCTATCCGCTGACCGCGGACAGAGCAAAGCCGGCAGTTCCTTTCGGCGGTGCCTACCGGCTCATCGATTTCGTGCTGTCCAATCTGGTGAACGCGCGATACCTGCGAATATGTGTTCTGACGCAATACAAGTCGCACTCGCTGGACCGCCACATCTCACAGAATTGGCGGCTCTCGGGCCTCGCCGGCGAATACATCACCCCGGTGCCCGCGCAGCAGCGGCTCGGCCCGCGGTGGTACACCGGCTCCGCCGACGCGATCTATCAGTCGTTGAATCTGATCTACGACGAGGACCCCGACTACATCGTCGTGTTCGGCGCCGACCACGTGTACCGGATGGATCCCGAGCAGATGGTGCAGTTCCACATCGAGAGCGGGGCGGGCGCCACCGTCGCGGGCATCCGGGTGCCGCGGGCCGAGGCGACCGCCTTCGGCTGCATCGACGCCGACGAGTCCGGCCGCATCCGCGAGTTCGTCGAGAAGCCCGCCGATCCGCCGGGCACCCCTGACGACCCCGAGGCGACCTTCGTGTCGATGGGCAACTACATCTTCACGACCAAGGTGCTCATCGACGCGATCCGCGCCGACGCCGACGACGACGACTCCGACCACGACATGGGCGGCGACATCATCCCGCGGCTGGTGTCCGACGGGATGGCCGCGGTCTACGACTTCAGCGACAACGAGGTGCCGGGGGCCACCGAACGCGACCACGGCTACTGGCGCGACGTCGGGACGCTCGACGCGTTCTACGACGCCCACATGGACCTGGTGTCGGTGCATCCGGTGTTCAACCTCTACAACAAGCGCTGGCCGATCAGGGGCGAGTCGGAGAACCTGGCGCCTGCCAAGTTCGTCAACGGCGGTTCGGCGCAGGAGTCGGTGGTCGGCGCGGGCAGCATCATCTCGGCCGCCTCGGTGCGCAATTCGGTGCTGTCGTCCAACGTCGTCGTCGACGACGGCGCGATCGTCGAGGGCAGCGTGCTGATGCCCGGTGTCCGGGTGGGCCGTGGCGCGGTGGTGCGGCACGCGATCCTGGACAAGAACGTCGTGGTGGGCCCCGGCGAGATGGTCGGCGTCGACCTGGACAAGGATCGCGAGCGCTTCGCGATCAGCGCCGGCGGCGTCGTGGCCGTCGGCAAGGGCGTCTGGATCTAGGCCACTCGCGAAATAGCATTCCCGGTCGTGATCTCGGCGGAATCACAACCCTGGGTTCTCGCTCGCGACGGCTCCATTACGCCGTCGGCGTCGCCGCCACAGCTTGACGAAGCCCCACGCCAGCAGCGCCAGCACGACGAGCACCACCACGGGGAGCAGGATCGCGAGGAACACCAGCGCGACGCTCACACCGTCTTCGATGGTCGACAGCACCGGCGCCGCCACCCCTGCTGTGGCGACGTTGGCGGCGGGCCGCACCGTCGACTTCGTCAGCGACACCACCAGCGCCACGAGGACGCCGACGACCACCGGAATCCATTGGCCCGACTGCGCGAACGCACCGGGATCGGTGACGGCGGCGGTCTGCGAGGCGGTGCCCGAGCCGAAGACGATGCCGCCGGAGGTCGGCCGGACGAACGTCTGGATCGCGTCGTTGACGCTGTCCAATGCCGGGATCTTGTCGGCGACGATCTCGACGACCAGCAGCACCGCGACGATCGCCATCACCCAGCCGTTCTCCAGCCAGGCCCAGCCGTGGGGCAGCGAGATGAGGTCGGTGAACCGCGACAGCAACCCGAGCGCGAGCAGCGGGATGTAGGCGTTCAGACCCGACGCCGTCGCGAGCCCGAGGCCGGTCAGCAGTTCCATGGCTCAAGTATGGGCGCGGATCAGTCGAGGACGGCCAATTCGAGCTCGCGCAACCGCTCGGGGTCGGCCGCGATGTCGACCTCGGCGATCTTGCCCGCGACGACGCTGAAGCTCAGCACCAGTGTCAGCCTGCCTTCGGGTGCGACGACGATCCCGACCGCACCGTCGATCAGCGCGGGCTCGGCGAAGCGGGCGTTGGCCGAGAAGGCGCGTGCATTGGCAGCGACGGCCTTCGCGCCGCGGATGGTGGTCGCGCTGCCAGCCGCCGCGGCATCGACGCGCAGCACCACCTCGGCGTCCAACGTGGCCAGCAGCGAATCGAAATCGCCGTCCCGCGCGGCAGCAAGGAATGCCTCGACCAGTCTGCGTTGTTCGGCCAGACCGGTTACGCGATTCGGGGTTTGACCGCGAACGCGACGGCGGGCCCGTGCTGCGAGTTGGGCCGCGGTGTTCTCCGATCGGCCGACGATCGGTCCGATCTCGGCGAACGGCAGGTCGAACATGTCGTGCAGGACGAACGCCAGCCGCTCGGCCGGCGACAGCCGCTGCAGGATCACCAGCAGCGCCGCGCCGACAGAGTCGGCCAGCATCGCTTCCTGCTCGGGATCGACGGGCCCGGCGGCGGGAGCGGGCTCGGATACGACGCTCTCGTCGAGCGGTTGTTCGCGACGGGCCGTGCGGGAGCGCAACGCGTCCAAGCAGATGCGTGCGACCACCGTCGTCAGCCAGCCGCGCTTGTTCGCAACCTCGCCGACGTCGGCACGATGCATCCGCAGCCACGCTTCCTGCACGGCGTCCTCGGCCTCGGGCAGCGATCCGAGCATGCGGTAGGCGACCGAGCACAGATGCGCCCGGTGCTGCTCGAACTCATCCACCGCCGACTCCTTTGTCCATTGTCATGATCCGCTCCCGTCATCCGTCATATCCATGACGAGACGGAAGGACGGCATATGACAGAGACGACGATGCGGGCGCCCGCGGTGTTGCGTGCGGTGTTCGTCGTGCACGGCGTGATCACCCTTGCGGGCGCAGTCGTGCTGACGGTCTTCCCGACCGCGATCCCCTCGCTGGTGGGAATCCCGCTCGAGCGGTCGCAGTACCTGCTCGTGTACTTGGTCGGGGCCGCCGAACTCGCCGTGGCTGTGCTGAGTTTCGGCGCGGCCCGGCTGACTGATCCGGCTGCGCTGTGGCTCGTCGTCCTGACGTTTGTCGTTCTGCACGGCGTCAGCGGCGTCCTCGACGTCGTCTACATGACGGTGACCGAGGTGAACGGCGCGATGGTCGCGAACACGATCGCGCGGGTCATCGTCGTGGCGGTGTTCCTTCTGGCGTGGCGGACGGCTCGTCGTCACCACACATACGGCACCAGCCGATAGTGCACCTTCTGCATATACTCGCGATAGCCCGCCAGCTGCTGCATCAGCAAAGTCTCCTCATCGCTGATGCGGAGGGCGAGCACCGCCAGCCCCGCGATGAGGAACAGCAACCCCCAGTAGGAGCCGAGGGCAAGCGGGACGCCGATCATCAGGACGACGTTGCCGAAGTACATCGGATGGCGGACGAATCCGTACCAACCCGTCGACGACAGCTGCTGACCCGATTCGACGGTGACATTCGCTGCGGCATAGCCGTTTTGGACGGTCACCAGCATAGCGATGGTGAGGCCCGCTCCGACGAGGACCAGCCCGACGACCGAGACGACGTCCGGCACCGTCGACCACCCGAAGCGGAAGTCCAGTGCGCTGACGACGATCATGGCGCCCATCGAGAAGAATGCGAACGCGATGATGACCTTCTGCAGCGGACGCTCCTCGGCGCCTGGCCCGGCCTGCATGCGCCTGCGTAAGGCGTCGGGATTCCGCTTCGCCAGATACACGCTGGGGATGAGCGTCGCGGCGGCGAAGACGGCGAGGAACGCCCACCCCCGCCAGTAGTCGAGCGTGCCAGCGGGCACGAACACGAGAAGTCCGAATGCGACGGTGCCGACGACGGACGTGATCATCGCCTGGACAGAGGTTTTCACCGTCACCACACTCCGGGAAGGAGTCGATAGTGCACCTTTTGGGTGTAGGCGTCATACCCCTCGAGGTCCTGGCGCAGCGCCTTCTCCTCGTCGGTGATGCGGGCAGCGAAGACGAGGACGCCGGGAATCGCCGTCAGCAGACCCCAGTAGGACCCCAGTGCCGGCGGCATGCCCGCCATCATGATCAGCGCGCCGACGTACATGGGGTGGCGGACGATCCCGTAAAGCCCCGTGGTCACGACGGGCTGATTCGCCTCGACGGTGATCGTCGCTGCCGCGTAGTTGTTCTGGATGATGACGACTTCGGCCACTGCGAGCCCGGTCAGAACGAGGACGTTGCCGATCACGACGACAGCGGTCGGCACGTTCGACCAACCGAATCGATGATCGATTGCGCTGAGCACGGCGGCGCCGACGGCCGTCGCGATGACGCCGACCATGACGAGTTTCTGAGTCATCCGCCTCTCGGCGAGAGGACCCGAGCGGGTACGCCGCCGGAACGCGTCCGGATACTTCGTCGCGAGATAAACGTTCGGCACCATGGTGCCGACGACGAAGACCGCGATGAAGACCCACGCCTGCCAGTAGTCGAAAGTGCCTGCGGGCCAGAACAACAGCACCCCGAAGAAGAGGATGCTGAAGACGGCGTACCAGACCATCTGAAGGGTGAGCTTCACGATCCCTCCTGTCGGTCAGACGGCGTCGCGGCGCCGGTAGATCACCCCGGCGACGAAGGTCAGGGCCGCGGCGACGACCACCATGGCGGTCAGTGCGACGGCGGAGTACTCGCTCGGCGCCCGCGTCTGGCCCACCGGTGACGCGTCGAGCAGCCACTGCGGCAACCGCAGCAACGCGCCGAGGTAGAGCGACACGATCACGAATGTGACTGCCAGCCAACCGATCCACGCGAACCGCAGTGCGACGGCCAACGCCGCAACTCCCGCCATCACCGCCATCGCAGGAACGAAGGCCAGACCTGCGACGGTGAGCCGCCCTATCGTCGGCGGGTCTCCGATCGCGATGCCCGCCCCGATGCCCATCCCCAGACCGGCCGACAGCATCAGCACCGTCGACCCGATGACCGCCGCGACGACGGCGCCGACGAGCCAGCGCCACCGCGACACGTCGCCCGCGAGCACGGCCTCGCCGAGGCCGGACTCCTCATCGCCGCGAATTCGCAGCACTGCCGATACGACGTAGACGGTGGCCGCCGCGGCGAGGAACTGCGTCAGCGTGGTGTAGACGCCGTCGGTGCCCTGCTGCGACAAGACCCGCTGAAGCAGTTCGTTGTCGGCGGCTGCGTCGAGCAGCGACTTCGTCATCGATCCAAATGCCAAGCCGGACAGGAACAGTCCGACGGTCCAGCCGATCGTCTGGCCCCGCTGCAGCGTGAGGTGCAGCCCGAGCACGCTCCTG
>DATEIG010000412.1:0-3370 GCA_035279185.1 Mycobacterium sp. | reverse complement strand
CGCGGATCGTACAGCCGGTCGGCGTCTTCGCCGCCCTCGCCGGAGTTCGACCGTCCGCCGAGGTTGTTCATCGCGATCGCCATGGTCTCGTGCGCCTCGGCCGAGATGGACCCGTAACTCATTGCGCCGGTGTTGAACCGGGTGACGATGGAGTCGACGGATTCGACCTCGTCGAGCGGCACCGGCGCTCGCAGGCCGGTCTTCAACTCGAACAGCCCACGCAGCGTGCCGCCTTCCCGTGACAGCCGGTCGACCTCGTCGGAGTACTGCCGGAAGACGTCGTACCGTCCGGTGCGGGTCGAATGTTGAAGCAGGAAGACCACTTCGGGTGTGAACAGGTGCAGCTCGCCCTCCCGACGGAACGCGTACTCGCCACCCACGTCCAGCCTGCGGTGCACCCGTTCGGTCGGGTTCTCGGGGTATGCGCGGCGGTGGCGCTGCTTGACCTCCTCGGCGAGCACGTCGAGACCGACCCCGCCGAGCTGGTTGGGGGTCCTCGCGAAGTACTCGTCGACCACGTCGCGGTCGAGACCGATTGCCTCGAAAGCCTGTGCGGCGGTGTAGGACGCGACGGTCGAGATGCCCATCTTGCTCATCACCTTCATCACGCCCTTGCCGAGCGCCTTGAGGTAGTTGCGTACCGCGGCTGCGGGCTCGATGCCGGTCAGCTCCCCTTCGCGCACCAGGTCCTCGATGGACTCGAAAGCCAGGTATGGGTTGACCGCCGCGGCGCCGAAGCCGATGAGCATCGCGATGTGGTGCACCTCGCGGGCGTCGCCGCTCTCCACGACCAGCGCGACGGTGGTGCGTTGCTTGGTGCGCACGAGGTGGTGGTGCACCGCCGACACCGCGAGCAGCGACGGGATCGGCGCCCGGGTGTGATCGGAGTCGCGGTCGGAGATGACCAGTGTGCGAGCACCTCTGGCGATTGCCTCGCACGCCTGGGTGCGGAGGTCCTCGACGGCCTCGGCGAGGCCCTCACCGCCGCGCTCCACGTCGTACAGCCCGCGCAACACCGCGCTGCGCAGCCCGGGATGTTCACCGTCGTCGTTGATGTGGACGATCTTGTTCAGTTCGTCGTTGTCGAGCACCGGCCACGACAGTCTGATCTGGCGGCACGACGCGGCCGACGGCTCGAGCAGGTTCTGCTCGGGCCCCATCACCCGCGCCATCGACGTGACGACCGCCTCCCTGATCGCGTCCAAGGGCGGATTGGTCACCTGGGCGAACAGTTCGACGAAGTAGTCGTAGAGCAGCCGCGGACGCTGGGACAGCACGGCGGTTGGCGTGTCGGTACCCATGGAGCCCAGCGGTTCCGCGCCGGCCGCGGCCATGGGCGTCAACAGAATTCGCAGGTCCTCCTCCGTATAGCCGAAGGCGATCTGCCTGCGGACGACCGACTCGTGGTTGGGTTGTGTGCGCAGACGGTCCGGAAGGGTCGTCAGGTCGAGCAGACCGGCATGAAGCCATTCGCCGTAGGGGTGTGCGGCGGCCAGGCCGGCCTTGACCTCACCATCGGGCACGATGCGCCCCGCGGCGGTGTCGATGAGGAACATCGCGCCCGGCTCGAGCCTGCCCTTGGCGACGACCTGCGCCGACGCCACGTCGAGGACGCCGCTTTCGCTGGCGAGGATCACGCGGTCGTCGATCGTTCGCCACCAGCGGCCGGGCCGTAATCCGTTGCGGTCCAGCACCGCACCCACAACGGTGCCGTCAGTGAAGGTGACACACGCAGGCCCGTCCCACGGCTCCATCAGCGATGCGTGGAACTGCCAGAAGTCCCGGAGGGCCGGGGCGAGTGTGGCGTCGTTCTCCCATGCCGCGGGAATCATCATCAGCACGGCATGAGGCAGGCTCCGGCCGCCGAGGTGGAGCAATTCGAGGACCTGGTCGAAAGAGGCCGAGTCCGACGCGTCGGGTGTGCAGATCGGAGACAGCCGGGTGAGGTCGCCGGGGATGTTCGTGCTCGCCAGCATTGCTTCGCGGGCATGCATGCGGTTGCGATTGCCGCGTACGGTGTTGATCTCGCCGTTGTGCGCCACGAAGCGGAACGGATGAGCCAGCGGCCAGGACGGGAACGTGTTCGTGGAGAACCGGCTGTGCACGATGGCGATGGCGCTCACACATCGTTCGTCGCGCAGATCCGGAAAGTATTGCGCCAACTGCACCGTCGTGAGCATGCCCTTGTACGCGATGGTTCGACTGGACAGCGAAGGAAAGTAGACGCCGCCGGCCTCGGCGCGCTTGCGCAGCGGGTAGACCCGGCGATCGAGATCGATGCCGCCGACGCGGTCGGGCGTGGCGACGAAGAGCTGGGCCATGTACGGCATACAGCTGCGTGCGGTGGTGCCGACGTCGGCGCCCGCCGGATCAACCGGCACCTCGCGCCAACCGAGGATGTGCAGACCTTCGTCCTCGGCGATCGCCTGGATCCGTTCCTGCGCCGCCGCGCGCTCGCTGGAATCCGTTGGCAGGAAACATATTCCGGCCGCAAATGCGTTGCAAGCGTCGTCGGTCGGCGCGGGGAGCTCGAATTCGACCACCTCGCGAAGGAGTTCGGTCGGCAGCTGGATGAGAATCCCGGCGCCGTCACCGCTGTTTGTTTCGGCACCGGCGGCGCCGCGGTGGTCGAGGTGTTCGAGTGCGACGAGCCCGTCGGCGACGATGTCGTGCGATCGTCTGCCCTGGATGTCGGCGATCATGGCGACGCCGCACGAGTCGGATTCGCGCTCAGGGTCATACAGCCCTTGGGCATGCGGCAATGCCGAGAACAGCACCGGGATTTACCTCCGCAGTCTGGCGAAATGTTCGTCCGGGACTGCAGCGGCCCGCTGCGGAAATAGTATCAGCGCAGCTCGGTGGCTACCCGTCGAGAAGCGTCGGCACCAGCGGGAATCCGGGCATGTTCCGCACTACCGTCCACGTGACCGCGAGTACCACGATGGCGGCGATGGCCGGCATCGGGAAAAGCGGTCGACGCATGCGCCACCGCACAAGAACCCACGCCAACAGCGCAGGCAGGCCGATGAGAAGGAAGATGTTGTCGACGGCGGCGGCGGCCACGTCTCCGTGCAGCAGGTCGTGCGTCATGCGAAGCCCGCCGCACGCCGGGCAGTTCCAGCCGGTCAGGAGCTTGAACGGGCATGCGGGAAAGACGAAGTCGGGACTGTGAGGATCGGCAAGGCCGACGTAGGCCACGGCGCCGCCGAGCAGCGCGCCGAGTCCCACCGCTCCGGAGAACCGCGCCTTGTTGGCGGTGGCGCTAGGTGCCCTCACGAAGGGGACGTCCCTCCGGATCGCGCACCTTGTCGGTGAAGATCAGCACGGCGTCGACGATGCCCCACACCACCGCACCGATCCCGCATGTGAC
>DATEIG010000411.1:0-12751 GCA_035279185.1 Mycobacterium sp. | reverse complement strand
ATCGGCCGCGTCGTCGACGCCGACGATGCCCTCGACCGGTATCTGCGCCACGCGAGCAAGGCACTCACCAACCGGCTCGACGGGCTGACAGTGGTAGTCGACTGCGCGCACGGCGCCGCATCCGAGGCCGCGCCCAAGGCGTACCGGGCCGCAGGCGCCACCGTCATCGCGATCAACGCCGAACCCAACGGGCTGAACATCAACGACGGGTGCGGCTCCACACACATGGAGACGCTGCAACACGCCGTGGTGTCCCGCGGCGCCGATCTCGGGCTGGCGCACGACGGCGACGCCGACCGCTGCCTCGCCGTCGATGCCGACGGCACCATCATCGACGGCGACGCGATCATGGTCATCCTGGCCCTTGCGATGCAGGAGGCCGGCGAGCTGGCGTCGAACACACTCGTCGCCACCGTGATGAGCAATCTCGGCCTGCACCTCGCGATGCGCGCCGCGGGCATCGAGGTCCGCACCACCGGCGTCGGCGACCGCTACGTACTCGAAGAACTGCGGGCGGGCGAATTCTCGCTCGGCGGTGAGCAATCCGGTCACATCGTGATGCCTGCGCTCGGCACCACCGGCGACGGCATCGTCACCGGCCTGCGGCTGATGTCGCGGATGGCGCAGACGCGCACGCCGCTGGCCACCCTGGCGTCCGCCATGCAGCAGTTGCCGCAGGTGCTGATCAACGTCGAGGTCGACGACAAGGCCACAGTGGCCGACGCGCCCGAAGTGCGTTCCGCCGTCGCCGAGGCCGAAGCCGAGCTGGGCGATACCGGCCGGATACTTCTGCGGCCGTCGGGAACCGAGCAGATGGTGCGAGTCATGGTGGAGGCCGCCGACGAGGACACCGCCCGTCAACTGGCGATCCGTGTCGCGGAGTCGGTCAGCGACCAAGGCTGAAACGGGGTGGAACCGCAGAGGTTCCGTCGACGTCGTAGCCATTGTGGGAGAACCTGACTTAGCGCGTCTGGACGTTGCCGCGGTGCTCGACGTCGCGCGACAGTACGACACCGCGGCCGACATGGTCGACACCGCCGTCCGCACGCACCTGACCGCGCTGCGGTTCGACGGGGCCGTCGCCGGTCGGGCGCACACCGCCCATGGCGACGCTCTGCGCCGTGCACTCGACGACGTGGCGCATCGCCTGCAGCAGTGGGCACACGCCTCTGCGGAGGTCGCGGCCGCACTGCGCTCGTCGGCGGACCGGTACGTCGAGGTCGACGGCCGCGGCGCACGACGGATCGGTTGACTCGTGGCCGAACCGCCCGATGTCGGCGCCCGGTTGGCCGATGGCCGACCCGCTGTCGACACCATCGGTGACTACGTGTGGGCCTGCCATCTGCTCGGCTACCACAACCCTGATCTGACACTGCATTCCGCGCAGGTGCGTGACTGGTACGGCAGCGAGGACGGGCTGGATCTCCGTGCGCTCGAGGCGGATCGTGCGGCATTGGCGTCGGTGGCCGCGGCAGCTGACGGCGCGCGGCGATTGCAGGAGCAGCAACTCGACGCGCTGTCCGACGCGTGGCGGGGCCGCGGCGCCGACGCCTCCCGCGAATTCCTGGTCCGGCACGCCGAGGCGTCCTCCGCCGCTGAGTCAACGGTCCGCAACGCCGTTGACGTGCTTGCCGCGCTGCGTGAGGACCTGTGGCGCGCTGTCGACGAGAAAGTCGCCACGGCGATCGAGATCGATGACCGCCGACAGGCGGAGCGCCCTCAATGGCAGGCCGCGACGCGAACAGTCGCGTCAGGGGCGGGGGATCGAGCTGCCGCCAGCGAAACGGTCGACCAGCAGGTGAAGCCGTTCGTGGACAACGACATTCGATCCGACTGGCTGACCGCGATGCAGAAGGCGATGGCCGCCGTCTCCGCTGCTTTCGACGCCGCAACCTCAACCCTGACCGGTGAGCCGTCGCCGACATTCGAGGTGCCGGGCGACCTCGGCCCGACGACGGTACCGACGGAACCGTCGACCAGCGGGCGCGTCGACGGCGTCGCAGGCACCACTCCCGCCGGGTGGTCGCCGCCTGCGCCGTCCGCTCCGATGGCGAACCCGATGACGGCGCCGTCTTTCCCGGCCGCGACTCCGGAACCGCTTGCGGCGCCGATGCCCGCGGCGCAAGCCATGCCGTCTGCGCCCGCCCCTCCGTCGGCGCTGCCGTCGATGCCCGGTATGCCGTCGCTGGGCGAGATGGGTGGTGGAATGCCGGGCGGCACAGGCGGACTCGCGGGGCTCGGAACGCAACTGGCCGACGCCATCGGCGGTCTGCTCAATTCTACGGACAGCGGACTGCCTGAGCCGCAGGACAATGCCGTCGACGACATCGAGCCTGCCGCCGATCCCGAAGAGCCGCCGACCGACGATGGCGAGGATGTCGAGAAGGATAAAGAGGACGAAACAGACGCAGCGTCAGTCGAACTCGCCGAGTCCGACGATGGCGAACAAAACGCGGTCGATACCTGCGCGGAGGAGGAACCCGTCGACGCAGCGCCTCCGCCAGAGCCGGCACCGACGCCGCCGCCCGCGCCGATGCCACCGCCCCCCATCGTCGAGCCGCCGCCCGATGCTGAGCCGCTCGGCGCTGAAACACCATGCGAGATCGCGGCAGACGAGCTGCCACAGGCCGGGCCGTAGTCATGCTGCTCGTTCTTGCGCTCAGGGCTGCGATTCGGGCCGAACAACGACCTTGGAGGCAAAAAAACCGCCTAGGGCAGCAGCGCCTGCAGTTCCTCGACGAACCGAACGGACTCGCGGCGGTCCCCGGTCAGCGGATGCACCAACAGCGTGGTGACACCAGCCTCGGCGAAGGCGGCAACCCGTTCCTGGACGAAACCCTTTGGCCCGATCAGCGATACATGCCTGACCAGATCATCGGGTACCGCGTCGATGGCTTCGGTCTTGCGACCCGAGAGGTAGAGATCCTGGATGTGGTCGGCCACCTCGCCGAAGCCGTACCGGGTCGCGAGATTGTGGTAGAAGTTCCTGCCGCGGGCGCCCATTCCGCCGATGTACAGGGCCAGTTGCGGTTTCGCCCACGCCAGCCTGTCCTCGACGTCGTCGCCGATGGCCAGCGTTGCGCTCACCATGATGTCGAGCGGGCCCAGCGCGGGGTCGCGCTTGGCCAACCCCGCGCGCAGCGAGTCGCCCCATGCGTCGTCGGCCCGCTCCGGGTAGAAGAACACCGGCTGCCAGCCTTCGGCGATCTCGGCCGTCAGCTCGACATTCTTCGGTCCCAGAGCGGCAATGGTGATCGGGATGCGTTCGCGGACAGGGTGATTGATCAGATGAAGCGGCTTGCCGAGCCCCGTGCCGCGGTCGTGGGGCAGCGGAATCTGGTAGTGCTTGCCGTCGAACTCCACGTTCTCGCGGCGCCACACCTGCCTGCAGATCTCGACGACTTCGCGGGTGCGGCCCAGCGGTGCGTCGAACGGAACGCCGTGGAAGCCCTCCATCACCTGTGGACCCGAGGTGCCGATACCCAGTCGGAAGCGGCCGTCGGACACGTAGTCCAGGCCCGCGGCCGTCATCGCCAGCAGTGACGGCGTGCGCACGTAGATCGGCACGACGCCGGAACCCAGCTCGATCCGCGACGTCTTCGCGGCGAGGAAGCCCAGCTGGCTGATCGCGTCGAACGAGTAGGCCTCGGCCACCAGCGCGATGTCGACGCCGACCTTCTCGAGTTCGACGACCTCGTCGACGGCTTCGAGGAAGCCGCCGGCGTAGTTGAGGAAGATTCCCGTCCGCATCGACGGCTTGTTCGGCTCAGTGGGCATCCACACGTTATACACCCAACCGGTTGGTTGGGGGAATCAGGGCTTCAACAGCGCGACGACCTTGTTCTCCAGGTCGACGGGATCGCTCGCGAACGGATCCATCACCGTCGCCTTCGGAAGCGCGGCCTCCGGATCGGCGAAGTCACGGTAGGTCTTGTCGCCGGTCAACTCGTGCAACAGGAAACCGGTCATCAGCGCCCGCACCATCTTCTGGGTGCTCCGGTCGGCACCGGGCAGGCCGACCACCCTGGCGAGGCGTCGGCCCTCGATGAGCCCACCGGCCTTCGCCTTCGGCATCGCCCGCAGAGTCGCCTTCTTCCACACCCGCGCCAGTTCGACGGCGTTGGACCGCAACGTCATCGGATCTCCGGGGTCGGTGAGGATCAGCCCGGGTACCGCCAACGACGCCCCGGCCTCTTCGGCCCGCGGCGTGGTGACGGTCGGGAACGCGGCGACGACGGCCTTCGGCTTCACCGGCATGCCCGCAGCGGCGAACACGGCCGTCGACGCACCGAAGCCGTGGCCGACGAGGCCGAGCTTGGTCGGGTGCACGCTGATCTTGCCGTCGCCCAGGCGAACTCCGGAGATGATGTCCAGCGTGGTGCCGAGATCGAACGCCAGGTTCAGCACCGACGGCGCGATGCCCTTCTCCGTGTCCGGCGCGGCGGCGACGATGCCCCACGAAGCCAGGTGCTCGAGGGTGCCCGTATAGCGCTCGACGCCTGTCAACCACTCATGGCCGAAGGCGACGGCCGGGAGATTGAATCCGGACTCCGGTGTGTACACCACGCCGCGCAGGCCCGCGAAGGACAGGTCGCCACGAAGCACCCGGTGCGGACCGCGCCGCTTCAGGGCGGCGTAGAGCTTCTTCGTGGCGGCCATCCATCGACCGTAGTCCACCGCCTCGACGCCGAGGCTAGGGTCCTTGCTGTGAAGCTGCGCTGGCCCGATGCGGTGGCTCTCCTGATTCTCGGAGCGGTCGCCTCGCTGATCGGCGACCACAGCCACGTCGCCACCGGTACCACTGAATACCTCTCCGACGCGGTGCCGTTCGTGTGGAGCAGCCCGGTGTGGTTCCCGCTTCTCGTTGCCCTGGCAACGGTGTCGGTCGCGGAGTTGCGGCTCCGGATGCCGGGCCTGCGCACTGCGGTCACTGCGCGGCAAGGTCTGGCCGGGGTGGCCGCTGTCATCGGTGTCTACGTCACCACCGCGCTCGTGCACACCGCGCCGCCGGTACCCGCCAACGTGCTCATCTACGCCCTTGCGGTCATCACGTGGTGCGCCCTCGGTGACCGGTGGGGCGCGCTCTGCGGCGTGATCGCGGCCGTCGTCGGGCCGATCGTCGAGGCCGTCGTCGCCACAGCCGGCCTCGCGCGTTACGCCGACGACTCCGACGCGCTGTTCGGTGTCGCGCCGTGGCTGCCCGCTCTGTACTTCGCGTTCGGGGTGGTCGTCGCGTTGCTCGCGGAGATCGGCGCGACGCGGCAAGTCGGGCGAAAACAGCCGCTCCACACCTGAGCGGCAGGGCGGCTATTCGCTAGAACCGTATGCCAGTACGCAAGTGCCACCGTGTGACCCTCTCCCGGCAAAGATGACCTTAGCTGGATAGTCGTCTACGCTTGATACCTATGTGTGGAATCGTCGGCTACGTAGGCACGCGGGACGCTCGCGGAGTGGTCGTCGACGCCCTGCGCCGGATGGAGTACCGCGGATACGACTCGTCCGGCGTTGCGTTTCTCGACGGTACAGGCGGCCTGACTGTCCGACGGCGCGCCGGTCGCCTGGCCAATCTCGAGGCGGCTCTCGACGAGAGTGACGCCGACAGCCTCGCCGGCAGCACCGGCCTCGGCCACACCCGTTGGGCCACCCACGGCAGACCGACCGACCGCAATGCCCACCCGCACCGCGACGCGTCGGGCAAGATCGCCGTCGTCCACAACGGAATCATCGAGAACTACGCAGGCCTCCGTCACGAACTGGAAGGCGACGGCGTCGAGTTCGCGAGCGACACCGACACCGAGGTCGCGGTGCACCTCGTCGCCCGCGAGTACCGAAAAGGCGCCACCGCAGGCGATTTCGCTCGGTCCGTGTTCGCCGTACTCCCGCGGCTGGAGGGCCATTTCACCCTGGTCTTCGCCAACGCCGACGACCCGGGCACGATCATCGCCGCGCGCCGGTCGACCCCTCTGGTGCTCGGTGTCGGTGACGGGGAGATGTTCATCGGGTCGGACGTTGCGGCGTTCATCGAACACACCCGCGACGCCGTCGAACTCGGCCAGAACCAGGCCGTCGTCGTCACCGCCGACGGTTACCGGATCACCGACTTCGAGGGCGAGGACGTCAGCGACTACCGCCCCTTCCACATCGACTGGGACCTCTCGGCCGCCGAGAAGGGTGGCTACGAGTACTTCATGCTCAAGGAGATCGCCGAGCAGCCCACCGCGGTGTCCGACACCCTGCTCGGCCACTTCGTCGACGGTCGCATCGTGCTCGATGAGCAGCGGCTGTCCGACCAGGAGCTCCGCGAGATCGACAAGGTCTTCATCGTCGCCTGCGGGACCGCGTACCACTCCGGCCTGTTGGCGAAATACGCGATCGAGCACTGGACCCGTCTGCCGGTCGAGGTCGAACTGGCCAGCGAGTTCCGCTACCGCGACCCGGTGCTGGACCGGAGCACCCTGGTGATTGCCATCTCGCAGTCAGGGGAGACCGCCGACACCCTCGAAGCGGTGCGGCACGCCAAGGAGCAGAAGGCCAAGGTGCTGGCGATCTGCAACACCAACGGCAGCCAGATTCCCCGCGAATGCGACGCCGTGCTCTACACGCGCGCCGGGCCGGAGATCGGCGTCGCGTCGACCAAGACGTTCCTGGCCCAGATCGCCGCGAACTACCTCGTCGGACTGGCGCTCGCGCAGGCCCGCGGCACCAAGTACCCCGACGAGGTGGAGCGCGAATACCGCGAGCTGGAAGCGATGCCCGAACTGGTGAAGCGGGTGCTCGCGACGGTCGAGCCCGTCTCTGCGCTGGCCCACCGGTTCGCGCCGTCGCAGACGGTGCTGTTCCTCGGCCGCCACGTCGGCTACCCGGTTGCGCTCGAGGGCGCGCTGAAGCTCAAGGAACTCGCGTACATGCACGCCGAAGGTTTCGCGGCGGGCGAGCTCAAGCACGGCCCGATCGCGCTGATCGAGGACAACCTGCCGGTCATCGTCGTGATGCCGTCGCCGAAGGGTTCGGCCATGCTGCACGCAAAGCTCCTGTCGAACATCCGCGAGATCCAGGCCCGCGGCGCGCTGACCATCGTGATCGCCGAGGAAGGTGATGACACGGTCCGGCCGTACGCGGATCATCTGATCGAAATCCCGGCGGTGTCAACGCTTTTCCAGCCGCTGCTGTCGACGATCCCACTGCAGGTGTTCGCCGCGGGTGTGGCGCAGGCCCGCGGCTACGACGTCGACAAGCCGCGCAACCTCGCGAAGTCGGTGACCGTCGAATAGCTCAACCGTGGTGGTCGGAACCGGCCGGGCGCGATGACAGGTGTGCGGAGCGTTCGTCCAGTTCCCCCGGTTCGAGCACTTGGCTCTGTCCCAGCACGTCTTCGAGCGCGGCCGCCCAGTTCCGCCAATACGGTCGCGTCTCGTCGGCGCCGATCCGTGCGATCAAGCGCGCACGGAAGGTCTCCCAGTCGCACGCACCCGACCGGCACGCCGCGACCGCGAGCCCGAACACCCGCCGCTCCCACGGCGCTGCGAAGACGATCTCCCCGTTGTCGCGCGGGGGCGACACCGGCCCGTCGAGATCGGCCTCGATGGCCCCGCCGTCAGCCATGGTCGCCGGGCGACAGGGCGCGACCCACTCCGATCATCGAGTCGCGTGTCACCAGCCGCGCCAGCTGGTCCTCGTCGAGCCCCTCGCTTCCGGCCGGCCGTTCGGGCACGACGAGGTAGCGCGCCTCCGCGGAGCTGTCCCACACCCGGATCAGCACCTCGGGCGGTACGTCAAGCCCCATCTCGGCGAGCACCGCGCGCGGCTGAGCGACCATCCTCGACCGGTAGGCGGGCGACTTGTACCAGGCGGGCGGCAGCCCGAGCACCGGCCACGGATAGCAGGAGCACAGCGTGCACACCACCACGTTGTGGACGGCTTCGGTGTTCGCGACGGCGACGATCATGTGGCCCTCCGGCCCGCCGAAACCCAGTTCGGCTACGGCGCGGGTGCCGTCGGTGAGCAGCCGCCGGCGGTAGTCGGGGTCGCTCCAGGCACGGGCCACCACTCGGGCGCCGTTGAGCGGGCCGACGTTGGTTTCGTAGTGGTCGACGATCTCGTCGACGACGGCGGGGTCGACGATGCCCTTCTCGGTGAGCAGGGCCTCGAGCGCCTCGACCCGTGTCGCCATCGCGTCGGTCATGGCCGCGCCAGATAAGACTCGTAGAGGTCGACCCGGACCTCCGCGTGGGGCTCGGCCGCGTCTCCCCAGAGATCGGCGGCCTGGAAGGCGACCGTGTAGAGGTGCTGGGGCAGCGCACGCCTGCCGACGGTGACGGCGTCGGGCAGCACCGTGGCGCCGAGATGTGCCACCACGACGCCGGGCTTGCCCGTGACATAGCCGGGCTGCCGCGTGTAGGGGGTCGCGCGGACGTCGCGTACGCGGACGCGATCACCGGTCGCGAATCGCCTCCCACCCACTGCGGGCCGCGCCGTGCCCAGCAGGAGAGGCAGCGCCCGGCCTGCGAACCAGCCGGGCAGCCTCGGACGCAGCAGCGACCGCACGGCCCGTGAGGTGGCCGACAGACGCAGGGTGGAGACGTGCCGCGCGCCGGTCGGGCCGCGCTGGCCGGCGATCCGGGCGTCGACCTCGCCGGGTGCGAGGTAGCCCGCCTTCTCCAGCATCGACTCGAACGCGCCGAGCCAGCGGCGGTAGTAGCTGGACAGATACACATCGGCGGGCAGCCGCTCCATGGCGAAGCGGAGCTTGTCGACGTTGCCGCCGAACAGCGGTTGAAGGAAGAACGAGAAGCCGAACACTCGCCCTTCCCACGGCTCGTGAAACGTCGGCTCGTCGGACTCGCGCACGACCGGACCGAAGAACTCCGGTCGGCCGCCCATGTCGCTCGGCGCGGTCACGGGCGCGACCATAACAAAACGGGGAAGGCCCGAGCGCCGAATGACAGCCGCATCTGCCGTGCACTTACCATGGAGCGATGAGCACGGGTTCCACAGCATCATCCGGCGCCCTCGAAAGCTCGGACAGCGTGCCCCACGCGTTCCGGGACTTCATCGAGGAGCGCTACGCCGAATGGGAGGACGAGTTCGGCGACAACGTGCACATCAGGCGCACGACCTCGTTCGATCCGAAGAATTAGCTACTCGGGCTGAGTCCCGCGGCCGTCGAGCCGTCGCAGCACACGATCGGCGATGGTCGGATCCGTGCCCGACTGGGCACGGGCCTCGACCACGGCGTCCCTGGCGGCGGCAAGCATCTCGTCCTTGACCGCGTTGACCGTGACCGCGTCTCCGGCGCGGTCGGAGGTGCGGTGGACGGAGTCGTCGTCACGCCCGTTCGGCGCATATCCCAGGGAGTGCCACATCCTGTCGGCGTTCTCCCTGGCCTGCTCGATGATGTCGTCGTCGACATCGTCGTCACGAAGCCGGTCGAGACGCTCGAAACCCGCCGCCCTCGCGCGATGCAGCAGCTCCTGCTCGGACCTGTCGCGTTCGTCGTCCGACGCGCTGACCTTCAGCCGCCGCACCAGCCACGGCAGCGTCAGCCCCTGCAGCAGCAGCGTGACGCTGATGACGACGAATGCGATGAAGATCAGCCGATCGCGCTCCGGGAAGTTCGGCGGCAGGGCCAGCGCCGCGACCAGCGTCACCACACCTCGCATCCCGGCCCACGACGCCACGGTCATCTCGCGCCAGCCGACGGGCTCGGCGAGGTCGGGGTTGCGGCGTCGTCGCACTTTCTCGTCGATGAGCGCGACCGGGAAGATCCACAGGAAGCGCACGACGATCACCACCGCCGTCACGATCGCGGCCTGCCCGATCAGCGTGTGCAATTGGCCGTCCACCTCGCCGGCGACCGCGCGAAGCTCCAGCCCGACGAACGCGAAAGCCGCACCGGTGACCAGTAATTCGATGATCTCCCACGTCGTTCCCGCCACCAGCCGCGTCTGCGACGATTCGGCGTCGCCGTAGCGGTCGAGGGCCAAGGCGACTGTGACGACCGCCAGCACACCGCTGCCGTGTGCGGCGTCGGCCGCGGCGTACGCCGCGAACGGCACGATCAGGATCAGCGCGCTGCCCGCGGGGTGGGCGGGCAACTTCTTGATGAGCAGTCGCGTGACAGCGGCGGTCACGAGCCCGACAAGGACGCCCACCACAACGGCCAGGCCCAGCGCGGTGCCACCGTGCCACGGCGAGAACGCGCCCGTCAGGGTCGACGCGACAGCCACCTCGTAGAACACGAGTGCCGTCGCGTCGTTGGACAGCCCCTCGCCCTCCAGGATCGTGCGCAGGCGGTGCGGAAGCCCCAGTTTGCGGGCGACCGCGGTGGCGGCGACGGGGTCGGGCGGCGCGACCGCGGCGCCGAGCGCAAGCGCGGCGATCAGCGGGAGTCCCGGGACCAGTGCCTGGAGGGTCATCCCGACCGCGAACGCCGTGACCGCCACCAGCGCCACCGCCAGCAGCATGATCGGTCTGCGGTTGTCGAGGAACTCGCGCCATGAGGTTCGTCGGGCGGCGGCGAAGAGCAGCGGCGGGAGGACCAGCGGGAGAAGCAACTCGGGTTTGACCGCGGGCAACGGCAGGTCGGGGATGAACGCCAGCACCAGACCGAAGATCAGCAGAAGCACGGGGTAGGGAATCGCAATGCGCTCGGCTATCGGCGCGAGCACGACCGTTGCCACCATCAGCACCAGAAGCAGTGTCAAGGCAGCCAAGCCACAATCTCCCTTCCCGTCAGCCCGTGTGAACTGCCTGGGGATTCCCGTTATCACCGGCATGAATCGCGGCGAGCGATAACGTGGGGGCTGATGCGGTACTACTACTCCGCTGATGCGATCCGCGAAGCCGAAGCACCGCTGTTGGCGTCGCTGCCCGACGGTGCCTTGATGCGGCGGGCGGCCGGCGGCCTGGCCACCGAGATCGCGCGCGAACTGACACGGCGGACCGGAGCTGTTGCGGGTCGATCGGTGTGCGCGGTCGTCGGGTCGGGCGACAACGGCGGTGACGCGCTGTGGGCGGCGACGTTTCTGCGTCGACGCGGCGCTGCCGCCTCCGCGGTGCTGCTCAATCCGGAACGGGCACATCAGAAGGCGCTGACTGCTTTTCGGAAGGCCGGCGGCCGGGTGGTGCAAAGCGTGCCCGCCACAAGCGATCTGGTGATCGACGGTGTCGTCGGGATCTCCGGCTCCGGTCCGCTGCGACCCGCCGCCGCCGACGTGTTCGCCGCGGTCGCCGAGGCGGGGATCCCCGTCGTGGCGGTCGACATTCCCAGCGGGCTCGACGTCGACACCGGTGCTGTCAGCGGCCCGGCCGTCGACGCCGACCTGACCGTCACCTTCGGCGGGCTCAAACCTGTTCACGCCCTCGGCGAATGCGGTCGCGTGGAATTGGTCGACATCGGCCTCGACCTGCCGACGTCGGACGTGATGAGCGTCGAGGCCGCCGATGTCGCGGCGCGCTGGCCGATACCCGGCCCGAAGGACGACAAGTACACCCAGGGCGTCACCGGTGTCCTCGCCGGCTCGGCGACGTACCCCGGTGCGGCCGTGCTGTGCACCGGCGCCGCCGTCGCCGCCACCTCCGGTATGGTCCGCTACGCGGGAAGTGCTGCGCAGCAAGTACTTTCGCACTGGCCGGAGGTGATCGCGGCACCGACGCCTTCGGCGGCCGGGCGCGTGCAGGCGTGGGTCGTCGGCCCCGGGCTCGGCACCGACGACGCCGGGGCCTCGGCGCTGTGGTTCGCGCTCGACACCGATCTGCCCGTGATCGTCGACGCCGACGCGCTGACCATCCTGGCCGCGCACCCCGACCTGCTCGCGGACCGCCGCGCACCGACGGTGCTGACTCCGCATGCGGGCGAATTCGCGCGGCTGGTGGGGGCACCCCCCGGCGACGACCGCGTCGCCGCCACGCGCGGGCTGGCCGATCGGTTCGGCGCCACCGTGCTGCTGAAGGGCAACGTGACCGTCATCGCCGAACCGGGCGGTCGCGTCCATCTCAACCGTGCCGGTCAGTCGTGGGCGGCCACCGCGGGGTCGGGCGACGTGCTGTCCGGCATCATCGGCGCGCTGCTCGCCGCGGGCCTGCAAGCAGGAGAAGCGGCGGCCGCAGCGGCGTTCGTGCACGCCCGCGCCGCCAACTTGTCCGCGGCCGACCCTGGGCCGCGCCCGGCCCCCACCTCCGCGTCGCGCATTCTTGCGCACGTCCGCACCGCAATCGCCCGTCTGTAATCCGTCACGAGAGGAAATCCATGCCGCCGAAGCACTCCCACGGCCCCGTCATCGCACCTGCCTACACGGGGCGCATGGCGATGTCACCCGTTCCGGCGTTACGGATGCCCGACGAGAGCATGAATCCCGATGCGGCGTATCGCTTCATCCATGACGAGCTGATGTTGGACGGCAGTTCGCGGCTCAACCTGGCGACGTTCGTCACGACGTGGATGGACCCGCAGGCCGAGAAGTTGATGGCCGAGACTTTCGACAAGAACATGATCGATAAGGACGAGTATCCGGCGACCGCCGCGATCGAGTCCCGCTGTGTGGCAATGGTCGCCGACCTGTTCCACGCCGAGGGGCTGCGCGACGACGACCCCTCCAGCGCCACAGGCGTTTCCACGGTCGGGTCGAGCGAAGCGGTGATGCTCGCCGGTCTCGCGATGAGCTGGCGGTGGCGCGAACGCGTCGGCAAGGATTGGCGGCAGCGCAGACCAAATCTCGTGATGGGCTCCAACGTGCAGGTGGCGTGGGAGAAG
>DATEIG010000410.1:0-2708 GCA_035279185.1 Mycobacterium sp. | reverse complement strand
TGCTAAGCAGCTGCTCAGCGAGCCTACCGGATACGCGATTCTCCCTATTCAGCATATGACATTCTCGCGGCTGAGCCCGCTAGATTGTGCAGCGTGAACCGGTGGACGGGGAGGGTCGAGCGGACGCTTGCGCAGGAGGTTCCCGCTGCGCCGGAGGACGTCAGGTCCTTCTACGCCGACCTCGACAACATCGGGCTCGTTCATCCCCTCGTCGTCTCCGTGCGGACGGTCCTCCGCCGCGAGACCGCCGACGGTTACGAGCAGACCTACCGGGTCACCGACCGCATTCCGGTGGGCCCTCTGGCGCTGCGCGCGACATACGTTGCGCACCTGCATGTTCCGCTGTCGGGCGACATATCGACCGACGCCAGGCAGTTCCCTCGAGTGAGGCTGCGGGGCCGCGTGTCGTTCGCACAGACCGGTTCGGGGACGCTGGTCACCGAGAAGATCGGCATCGAAGCGCCGCGGCCACTGCTGTCGCTGACCGTCGGGAAAGCCGTCGAGGCGCATGCCGAGATGCTCGCCGGGATGCGGCGGCACTTCGAGCGGACGGGCTAGCCCGGTTTACGTCGGCCAGTATCCGGTGCCGGTGAAGAAGCCTGGCTGCCAGCCCTGCTCGCCGAGGCACAGCAGCGGACGCCCGTCAGGCGCCTGCGCGGCGGCCTGATCGCTCGGGCAGGGGCTGCCGATCTCCTGGACGCCGAAGATCTCGGGCGAGATCACCCAGAAGCCGGTGGTCACCGGTGGCCACTGGTTCGGAATCCAGTGGCACTGCAGCGGCTCGCCGCCGGGACCGCGCCCGAACGTGTTGATCTGGAAGTTGTCGCACGGCGCGGCCAGTCTCGCCTCGTAGTTCATGAACGGCACGTCCGAGTCGTAGCGGCCGGGCTTGTCGAAGTACAGGTTCTCGTCGTTCGGGCCGGCCGCGGCGACCTGCGCACTTCCGACTGCGGCGCACGCCAGCGCGACACCGATGACTGCTTCGCGAATCATTGTCCCCACCTTCCTCGCCGAGAGCCTATCGGTAGTGGCCAGGTGAGGTAAGCGTTTGGGTCTCCGGAGTCCGGGTAGATACGCGTCATGGCCCCAGGCGACGATGACAAGAGCGAAGAGGACGTCCAGGACGACAGCAAGGTCGCGAGTTCACGTGCGGGCAAGCACGGCGACGACGGAAGCTATGTCGGCGAGTCCTTCAACGACGACGCCATCGACGCGGGGGAGACCGGCGCGGAGGCGCGCAGTCAGGAAAACGGCTGACCTGCCCACCGTTTGATCACGGGTCGTGAGACTGTAGAGGCCTATGGATGGCTACGACTACATGTCCTACGAGGAATTCGGCCGCCGGTTCTATGAGATAGCGGTCTCCGAAGAGCGTGTCGGCGACGCCATCGCCGCCATCGCGGGCGACGAATTCGAGATGGGGCCGATGGGTCAGGGTCCCGGGAAGATCGCCAAGGTCACCGCCAAGGTGCGAATCCAGGAACCTCGGGTGACCCGCAACATCGACGAGCTGATCACGTTCGCGATCCGCATCCCTCTCGAGATCGACATGGTGATCGACCTCAAGATCGACAAGCCGAAATTCATGGTGCACGGCGAGATCTCGCTGTCCGCGGTGGCGCGGGCGGCAGACCCGTTGCTGTTGATCCTCGACGTGCAGAAGCCGCGACCGTCGGACGTAGCCATCCATGTCACGTCGAAGTCCCTGCGCGGCGAACTGCTGCGGATCGTCGCGGGCGTGGACGCCGAGATCCGCCGGTTCATCTGCCAGCACGTGGCAGGCGAGATCGACAGCCCGGCGTCGGTGAAGGCGAAGGTCATCGACGTCGCCGAACGGCTCGACGCCGCGTGGGACGGCGTCTAGCGCGCTACTTGGCCAGCGTGAACTGCACGACGTCGGTCTGCCGGTTACGGAACAGCTGAGCGCAGCCGGTCAGGTACTTCATGTACCGGTCGTAGACCTCTTGCGACTGGATCTCGATGGCCTCGTCCCTGTGCGCCTCGAGCGCGGCGGCCCACAGGTCGAGGGTGCGCGCGTAGTGCGGGCCGAGCCGCTGCTCGCGGGTCAGGGTGAAGCCGCCCGCCGCGGAGCGCTCCTCGACCATCGGCACCGACGGCAGCCGTCCGCCGGGGAAGATCTCGGTCATGATGAACTTGATGAAGCGCGCCAGCTCGAAGGTCAGCGGAATCCCGAGTTCCTTTGCGCGCGCGGGATGCTCACCGACGATGGTGTGCAGAAGCATCACGCCGTCGTCGGGCAGCACGCGGTGCGCCATCGCGAAGAAGTCGTCGTAGCGGTCGTGACCGAAGTGCTCGAACGCACCGATGGACACGATCCGGTCGACCGGCTCGTCGAACTGCTCCCAGCCCGTCAGGAGCACCCGCTTGGTGCGCGGGCTGTCCAGCGCGTCGAACATCTTCTGAACGTGTGCGGCCTGGTTCTCCGACAGCGTCAGCCCGACGACGTTCACGTCGTACTTCTCGATCGCGCGGCGCATGGTGGCGCCCCAGCCGCATCCGACGTCGAGCAGCGTCATGCCCGGCTGCAGCCCGAGCTTGCCCAGCGACAGGTCGATCTTGGCGATCTGGGCCTCTTCCAGCGTCATGTCGTCGCGTTCGAAGTAGGCGCAGCTGTAGGTCTGCGTCGGGTCGAGGAAGAGCCGGAAGAAGTCGTCGGACAGGTCGTAATGGGCCTGGACGTCCTCGAA
>DATEIG010000409.1:0-2139 GCA_035279185.1 Mycobacterium sp. | reverse complement strand
AGGGAACACGCCGAGCATGATCAGGCAGGCGTTGTTGAACGGTGACGGGGTTCCCGGTCGGTGCGGGGCGTCTTGGAACATGAAGTACATCAGCGTGATGATCAGGCTCGGCACCACGAGGATCATCGCGACGCTGCGATGATCGGCCGCGAGCTGGCGCAGGATGCGGCCGGTGGTCGCGAGGTAGCTCTGCGGGCTCAGCCTGCTGCGGCTACGGTGCTGTGCCGGATGACGGACAGAAACGCTTCCTCCAGTGATTGACATCCCGTGTCCTCTCTGAGCTCTCGCGGTGTGGTGTGGGCGAGTAGGTGGCCGTCGCGCATGAGCAACAGATCGCCGCAGTGGTCGGCCTCGTCCATGACGTGGCTGGACACCAGCAGTGTGGTTCCGCGCCTGGCCAATTCGTCGAATTGTTGCCACAGGTCGACGCGCAGAACCGGGTCGAGGCCGACCGTCGGTTCATCCAGGACGAGCAGATCGGGAGCGGCGACGAGCGCACAGGCCAACGAGGCCCGGGTGCGCTGACCGCCGGACAGATTGCCGCACATCGCAGTTCGGTGATCGTCGAGTCCCACCGCGGACACGGCTTCGTCGGCGGCCTTGGCGTCCATGCCGTACAGCGCACCGAAGTAACGCACGTTGTCGATGATCCGCAGATCGTCGTAGATGGTCGCGGCTTGTGGCATGTATCCGACCCGCCTGCGCAGGGGAGCGGAGCCGGCCGGGTGGCCGAGCACGGTGACGGTGCCGCCGGTGACGACCTGGGTTCCGACGATGCTTCGCATCAGCGTGGTCTTGCCGCAGCCGGAGGGGCCGAGAAGGCCGGTGATGGTGCCGCGCGCTATCTGCACGGACAGGTCGTGGATCGCAGGTCGTTCGCCTCGCACCACCCGGAGACGGTCGATGGTGATGACCGGCTCGACTCCCCGCCTCAATAATTCATCATTCGATGAAGTCATCATGTGATGAATAATTCTCCCGGGGTATTGGGCTGTCAAGGCGTCAAGGCAGAATCGCCTCGATGACCGCTCAGCCGTTACCTACCGACCCGGTGGACGCGGCGCGCCGGCTTCTCGGAGCAGCGCTGATCGGCCGCGGGGTGAGCGCAATGATCGTCGAAGTCGAGGCCTATGGAGGTCCGCCCGACGGTCCCTGGCCGGACGCCGCCTCGCATTCATTCAAAGGGCGCCGTGGCCGGAACACGGTGATGTTCGGGCCTGCGGGCCGGATGTACACCTACCGCAGCCACGGCATCCACGTGTGCGCCAACGTGGTGTGCGCCTACGACGGTGTCGCGGGAGCGGTTCTCCTTCGGGCTGCCGCCGTCGAGTCGGGACTCGATGTCGCGGCGTCGCGGAGGGGCGACTCCGTCCGGCCCGCGGCGTTGGCCCGCGGGCCGGGCAACCTGTGTTCGGCGCTCGGAATCACCATGGAGGACAACGGGATAGACCTCTTCGACGACCGCAGTCCCGTTCGGCTCATGCTGTCAGAGGAACTGGTTTCGACCGAGGGGCCCCGCGTCGGCGTGAGCCAGGCGGCGGACCGGCCGTGGCGGTTCTGGCTGGCCGGCCGACCGGAAGTCTCGCTCTATCGCCGCAGTCCGCGGGCACCGGCGCCCGGCCTGAGCGATTGATACGGGAAGATCGAGACCATGGGAACGTCGAACATTCTCGACGAATTGGATTGGCGCGGGCTGATTGCGCAGTCCACCGACCGGGACGCGCTCGGGGACCAGCTGGCCGCGGGCCCCGTCACCGTGTATTCGGGTTTCGACCCGACAGCGCCGAGCCTGCACGCGGGGCACCTCATACCGCTGCTGACGTTGCGCCGGTTCCAGCAGGCCGGCCACCGGCCCATCGTCTTGGCAGGCGGGGCGACCGGAATGATCGGCGACCCGCGCGACGTCGGGGAACGCACGCTCAACACCGCGTCGACGGTGGCCGACTGGACCGACCGCATCCGCGGCCAACTCGAGCGTTTCGTCCACTTCGACGAGACGCCGTCCGGTGCGGTCGTCGAGAACAACCTCTCCTGGACGGGCGAGCTGGCCGCGATCGAGTTCCTCCGGGACATCGGCAAGTACTTCTCGGTCAACGTGATGCTCGACCGCGACACCGTCCGGCGCCGCCTCGAAGGGGA
>DATEIG010000408.1:0-11393 GCA_035279185.1 Mycobacterium sp. | reverse complement strand
CGCTGATCTCGGTCGCATGCTCCAAAATGCCTGCGATGAAAGACTTTGCGGTGTCCGACAGCTGAAGCGGGTCCTCGGCGCTGTAGAACGCGTTCGTCTCGCCCTCGAACAGGCTCATGTGGGTGTGCATCGCCGAGTCCGGATATTCGGCGAACGGCTTGGGCATGAACGACGCCTTCACGCCGTCACCGAGCGCGACTTCCTTGACGACGTAGCGGAACGTCATCACGTTGTCGGCCATCGACAGCGCATCGGCGTAGCGCAGGTCGATCTCCTGTTGGCCGGGCGCGCCCTCGTGGTGGCTGAACTCCACCGAGATGCCCATCGATTCGAGGGCGTCGATGGTGTGCCTGCGGAAGTTCGGAGCAGAGTCGTGGACGGCCTGATCGAAGTACCCGCCGTTGTCGGCGGGCACTGGCGCCGAACCGTCGTCGGGCCCCGGCTGCAGCAGGAAGAACTCGATCTCCGGGTGCACGTAGCACGAGAAGCCCAGGTCGCTGGCCTTGGCCAACTGCCTGCGCAGCACGTGCCGCGAGTCGGCCCATGACGGCGAACCGTCGGGCATGGTGATGTCGCAGAACATGCGCGCCGAGTGGTGCTGGCCGCCGCTCGTGGTCCACGGCAGCACCTGGAAGGTGGACGGATCCGGGCGGGCGACGGTGTCGGATTCCGACACGCGGGCGAAGCCCTCGATCGACGACCCGTCGAAGCCGATGCCCTCCTCGAACGCCCCCTCGAGTTCGGCGGGCGCGATCGCAACCGACTTGAGGAATCCGAGCACATCGGTGAACCACAACCGGACGAACCGGATGTCGCGTTCTTCCAGCGTGCGCAGGACGAATTCCTTTTGGCGGTCCATAACCGCAGCGTAGGTACCAGCTGTTAAATCTGTGTTACGGAGTCGATGCGGCACATCACGGCTCGCGCGAGGTTTACCTCGTCGAGCGCGACGGGTATCCGAGACCCGGTTGGGGGTCTTCCGAAGCAGCAGAAATCCGCAGGTAGGAGACCGCGAATGAATATCAGGAAAGTTGCAGGTACAGCGGCTATCGCAGCGGGCCTCGGCGCAGCAGGCTTAGGGCTAGGCGCAGGTACCGCTCAGGCCGATGACGGCTGGGGTCCCTGGTACCCGTGGCCACCCGTTCCCGGCGAGGGTCCCACGGGATGGGGTGCGCCAGGTCAGATCAAAAAGGCATGCGTAGATACGCCTGTTGGGGATCTAGGGCCGTGCGGGACACCGCCTGGACACTGGAAGAACGGACCGCAAGGGCCGCCACCGATCTTCCCCTGGCAGAGGTAACTGACCGTTGGCCGCCTTGCTTGCAGCAGGGCGGCCATCGTCGTTTCAGCAGCGCAATCCCGCAGGCGGTTGCACGCCGTTCACCAGGAAGTCGACGACGGCGGTGTCCACGCAGGCGTCGCCGTTGAACACGACGGTGTGCTGGGTGCCGTCGAACGTGATCAGGCTCGCGTCCATCTGCCTGGCGAGGTCGACGCCGGCTTGGTACGGCGTTGCGGGGTCACCGGTGGTGGATACAACGACGACCTTGCCCGGCCCAGGCGAGACGGCTGGATGCGGTGTCGCCGATCCCTGCACGGGCCACAACGCGCACACGTCGCGCGGTGCCAGGCCGGTGTAGGAGCCGTAGGCGAGGAACGGTGCAGCCTCCCTGGCGCGTTGATCGGCGACGGCCCATACGACCGGATCGTTCGGGAACTGTGAGTTGACGCACCGGATGCCGTAGAACGCGTCCTGCGAGTTGTCGTAGTGGCCCGCGGGGTTGCGCTTGAGGTAGTCGTCGGCGAGCAGCAGCAGGTCACCCGAGTCGGTTCCGCGTTGCAGACCGAGCAGTCCGCTGGTGAGGAACTTCCAGTACTGCCGCGAATACAGGGCGTTCACAGTGCCCGTGATCGCGTCCTGATAGCTCAGGCCGCGGGGATCCGACGTCCTACCCGGCTGGGTGACCAACGGGTCGACCAGCTGGTGGTAGCGGTTGACGAACTGCGTCGGGTCGGTACCGAGCGGACACCCTGCCGACTGCGCGCAATCGGCGGCGTAATTCTCGAATGCCGCTTGGAATCCGGCCATTTGGCGCAGGTTCTCCTCGATCGGATCCAGTGTCGGATCGATCGCCCCGTCGAGCACCATGGCCCGGATCCGCTCGGGGTAGGCCGCGGCGTACTCCGAGCCGATCTCAGTGCCGTAGGAGAATCCCAGGTAGCTCAGCTGGTTCTCGCCGAGCGCCGCGCGCACCACGTCCATGTCGTGGGCGGTCGACGCGGTGCCCACATTGGCCAGGAACTCCGCGCCGACCCGATCGGCACACTTCTGCGCGAAGTCCTGGTACAGGGCTTCGATGCGGGCGACGCCCGCCTGGCTGTAATCGGCGTTGGGCTCGCGGCGGTACGCGTCGAACTCTGCGTCGGTGCGGCAACGCAATTCGGGTGTTGAGTGTCCGACGCCGCGCGGGTCGAAGCCGACCAGGTCGAATCGACGGCCGATCTCGGTGCCGGCGAGCGCCGCACCCATGCCTGCGACGGTATCGACGGCCGAAGCGCCCGGCCCGCCGGGGTTGACCATGAGCACCCCGATGCGATCACCGCTTGCGGGTATGCGAATGACAGCCAGCTGCGCTTGAGCGCCTTCGGGTTTGGCGTAGTCGACGGGTACCGACACGGTGCCGCACTGCGCTGTCGGGATGGCGGCCGTGTCGCCGACCCACGGCTGGCAGGACCCCCAGGCGGGCGCCTGCCCGAATGTCTGTGTCGCCGCGCCCTCCGGTGTCGCCGACGCGGGTGGGCATGCCACAGCCGCCGCGACCACACACGCCAGCAGGGTCGCACCCATCCTCCCCGCCCGCCGCATGGCGTTCATCGTCGCACGGCGGCTATCCACAGTGCGCAGGCGCAATCGGACAGTGACCGTTGCGAGACCGTGGCGTGCTCAGATGTCGAGATTCGTTGCTCAGCAACGGGTGTCCGGCGGGGGAACCTTCACGTCGATCAGGTACGTGGCGACGATGTCGTCGACGCACGCGTTGCCCTGGAACGCAACGGTGTGCTGCGTGCCCTCGAAGGTCAGCAGTGTGCCGCCGAGCTGCTTGGCCAGATCGACGCCGGCCTGGTACGGCGTCGCGGGATCGTTCGTCGTGGAGATCACCAGCGTGGGCGGCAGACCCTTGACGGATATCTCGTGCGGCTGCGTCGTCGGCGGCACCGGCCAGTACGAGCAGGTGTCCCGCGGCGCGAGCCCGGTGAACTCGCCGTAGTTCATGAACGGCGCCAGTTCACGCGCCCGGCGGTCCTTCTCGACGAGCTTGGCCTGATCGGTGATCGCCGGTGAGTCCACGCAGTTGACGGCGACGCGCACGTCGGTCGCGTTGTCGTAGTGCCCGGTGGTGATGTCGCGGTGCATGTAGAGATCCGACAGCCGCAGCAGCATGTCGCCGCGGCCCTCCTTCAGCTCGTTCAGACCGTCGGTGAGACGTGGCCAGATGCTGGGCGAGTACAGCGGAAGGATCGTTCCGACGATCGCATCGCTGTAGGCGAGCCCGCGCGGGTCCTGCGTCTTGGCGGGCTGGTCCACCAACGGCTCGACCATGCTCTTGTAGACGTCTGTCGCCTTCGTCGGATCGGTACCCAGCGGGCAGCTGGGGTCTTTCGCGCAGTCGGCGGCGTAGTCGTCGAACGCCTTCTGGAACGCTGCCGTCTGGCGGAGGTCCTCCTCGATCGGGTCCGCGTTGGGGTCGATCGCGCCGTCGAGCACCAGTGCCCGCACCTTCTCGGGGAACTCCTCGGCGTAGGCACCGCCGATTCGAGTGCCGTAGGAGAAGCCGAGATACGTCAACTTGTCGTCGCCGAGCGCCGCCCTGATCTGGTCGAGATCCTTGACGACGCTGGCGGTGCCGACGTTGGCCAGGAACTCCTTGCCCGTCTTCTCCACACAACGTTTTACGAACGCTTCGGTCTCGTTGTTGATGTGCTCGACGCCTTCGGGCGTGTAGTCGACCTGAGGGTCAGCGCGCAGCCGGTCGTTGTCCGCGTCGGAGTTGCACCACACCGCGGGGGTCGATTCGGCGACTCCGCGAGGATCGAAGCCGACGAGATCGAATCGTTCCCGCACCGATGTCGGCATCGTGCTGACCAGAGACGCCGCGGACTCGACTCCGGATTCACCGGGACCACCGGGGTTGATCACCAGCGAGCCGATCCTGTCGCCGGTGGCCTTCAACCGGATCAACGCCAGTTGCGCCACGTCGCCGTCCGGTTTGGTGTAGTCCACCGGCACGGACAGCTTTCCGCATTCGGCATCGGCCGGAATGGGGATCATCGGGTCAGTCGACTTGCACGGGCCCCACTGGATCGGCGTTCCGGGCGGCGGCACAGCGACGAGGGCGCGACCGTCGACCACCTTGCTGCAACCCGCCACCAGCAACACAACCAGCGACGTCGCAAGGACCGCCTTGATCAAACGCATGCGCCACATGCTGCCATGACTTTGCATCAGCCCTGGCAGAGCGCCGCTTCGGCGGGTCTAACCTGCGCTTTCCACGAGTTCTTCGAGGGCCACTTCGAAATCGTCGGCAAGCTCCCAGAGGTCGGGCAGCAGTTCCGGGCAGGACACGATGCCGACGTCCAGCTTCCCGGTCAGCGACATCACCGTGATGTTCAGCCCCGACCCGTGGAAGATCGGCCCGAGCGGATACATCGCCTTCACTTCCGACCCGAGGAAGTAGAGCGGGATCTGTGGTCCCGGCACATTGGAGACCACGAGGTTGTGCACCGGGCGGGCGCCGCTCAGCCCTGTCCTGGCGTACAGCCGCATCGCGACGCCGAAGACCGCAGGCGCGGCGAACTGCGACCAGTCCTGCAGCAAGGTTGCCCCGATCGCCGAACTGTGTTGCTTGGCAACCGAATTCGCGTCCGCGATAGCCTTCAGTCGCTCCCCGGGCGAATCGATGTGGGTTTCCAGGCTGGAGAACATGCCCGACACCTGGTTGCGGCCGGGGCGGTCGGACTTGTCGTGCACCGACACCGGGACCATGGCCACCAATGTCGAGTCAGGCAACTCGCCGCGGTCGTCGAGGAACTTCCGCAGGGTGCTGGACACCAGCGCCATCACCACGTCGTTGACCTTCACGCCGTAGTGGTTCTTCACCTTCTTGATGTCTTCCAGGTCCAGCTGCGCGAACGCGATGTTGCGGTGGCTCGTCACGTTGTTGTTGAAGGCCGTCTTCGGCGCAGCGAACGGCGCCTTCATGGCGTTCCCGCCGCGCGCCCGCCTCACCGTGTCGACGACGGTGTTGAGCGTCGTCGGGACGACGTTCGCGAGCTTCAGCGGGCGGGTGGCGAACTTCCAGGCGCCGCTCACCGCGATCTCCAGCTCGCTGGCGCCGCCGACGCCGTCGACCGGATCGGGGGCGGGCGCATCGGGTTCGGTGCTGCACAGCTGCGACATCAGGTTGGCTCCGGTCACGCCGTCGACCCCGGCGTGATGCACCTTGGTCATCACAGCCAGCTTGCCGCCCGCATGCGCGTCGGTGCCCGCGATGTTCTCGATGACCCACATCTCCCACAGCGGCCTGGTGCGGTCCAACGGCAGTGACGCGATGTGGCCGCAGATCTCGGCGAGCTCCTGGCGTCCGCCCGGCGACGGCAGCCCGATGCGGTGCAGGTGGCGGTCGACGTCGAAGTCTTTGTCCTCGACCCATACCGGGTGGTCCGGGTTGAACCGACTGTCGGCGAGCTTCTCCCGGAATTGAGGCATCGCCTTGATGCGCAGCGCCAGTTCGTCGCGCATCCGGTCGAAGGTGTAGCCGCCCGGCATCGTCGAGGTGTCGAGCTCGAGGATCGAGCACACATGCAGTGGCTGTGCTGCGGTTTCGAGGTACAGGAAGCTGGCGTCGAGTCCGCTGAGCCTTTGCATTTGTCTGATCGTAATGTGAGGAAATCCACTTAACCGCAAGTTCATCTTCTTGCCAGGTGGTGGCACACTTGGGGGGTCAGACGAACCCGGGGACCCGTGAACGGGCCTCGAGGATCGACCGTACAGACACGAGGGACAACGATGTCTGAGCTCACTGTTTATGGTGCTGCCGAGAGCAAGCCGCGGACCAAGGTCCGCACCCATCATCTGCACAAGTGGAAGTCAGAAGGCCACAAGTGGGCCATGCTGACCGCCTACGACTACTCCACCGCCCGCGTCTTCGATGACGCCTGCATCCCGGTGCTGCTGGTCGGAGACTCCGCCGCAAACGTCGTATACGGCTACGACACTACGGTGCCGGTCACGATCGACGAGCTGATCCCCCTGGTCAGGGGTGTGGTGAGGGGAGCGCCGCACGCTCTTGTGGTTGCCGACCTGCCGTTCGGCAGCTACGAAGCCGGGCCGCAGCAGGCCCTCGAGACCGCCACCCGCTTCCTCAAGGAAACCGGTGCGCACGCGGTCAAGCTGGAGGGCGGCGAGCGGGTCGCTGACCAGATCGCGACGCTGACGCAGGCAGGCATTCCCGTCATCGCCCACATCGGATTCACCCCCCAGAGCGTCAACGGCCTCGGCGGATTCCGCGTCCAGGGCCGCGGTGACGCTGCCGAGCAGACCGTGCACGACGCGATCGCCGTCCAGGAGGCAGGCGCCGTCGCCGTCGTTCTCGAAATGGTGCCCGCCGAACTCGCCACCCAGATCACGGGCAAGCTGACGATCCCGACCATCGGCATCGGCGCGGGACCCAACTGCGATGCCCAGGTTCTCGTTTGGCAGGACATGGCAGGCATGACGAGCGGCAAGACCGCGAAGTTCGTCAAGCGGTTCGGCGACGTCGGTGCGGAGTTGCGTTCAGCGGCAGCGCAATACGCCGACGAGGTGGCCAGCGGAACCTTCCCCGCCGAGGAACACAGCTTCTAGCGGAACTCCGGTTTGCGCTTCGCCATGAACGCGTCGACCCCTTCGCGGCCATCCTCGGACTCGGCGCGGCCGGCGATCACCCGGCTCTCGAACTCCATCTGCTCTTCCAGGCCGCTGGAGAACGTCGACAGCATCAGCGCTTTGACGGCGCCGTTGGATCCGCTTGCGCTGGCCGCCATTTGGCCTGCGAGTTGATCGGCGCGGGCCGCGAGCTCCTCGTCGGGCACCACCTCGGTGACCAGTCCCCACTGTGACGCCTCCTGAGCGGACAGCGTCCGGTTGGTCAGCATCAGTTCCTTGGTCCTGATGACGCCGATGAGGCGCGGCAGGAAGTACGACGAGCTGCCGTCGGGACTCAGCCCGACCTTGGTGTAGGCCATCGTGAACGTCGCGGACTCGGCGGCCAGGACGAGGTCGCCGGTGACCGCGATGGAGAAGCCGGCACCGGCCGCCGTGCCGTTGACGGCGGTGATCAGGACCGCGTCCATCCGGGCGAACGTCGAGATAGCGCGGTGCAGGCTGTCGGCGACCCCTTTGATGTGACGGCCCCGGTCGGGCGCCGTCGCGAACGACTTGAGATCACCTCCGGCACAGAAGAACCGACCAGACCCCGTCAGCACGACGACCTTCGTCGCAGGGTTGTCGCACAGCACGGCCGCCTCAGCCAGCTCGCGAGTCATCGTGTCGTTCATGCCGTTTGCGGCGTCAGGCCGGTTGAGCGTGATCCGCGCGATCGGGCCGGACTGTTCGAGCGAAATGGTCTGGAAATCAGTCACCCCTGGACTCTAGCGGGGGCGTTCGCCCGGATATGGCACGCTGAGCAGTCAGGGCACGGACAGCGAAGGTGGAGATGGCCGCAGGCAAGCCGAAAACCTCCCGGCACACCGAGGTGGAGCGGAAATTCGACGTCGTCGACTCGACGGTGTCGCCGTCGTTTGAGGGGCTCTCCGCGGTGGGGCGCGTCGAACGGGAGCCGACTCAGCACCTCGAGGCCGTCTACTTCGACACCCCCGACCACGACCTGGCCTGCCACCGCATCACGTTGCGCCGACGCACCGGCGGGTCCGATGCCGGGTGGCACCTCAAGTTGCCTGCCGGGCCGGACACCCGGACCGAGGTCAGGGCGCCGCTGAACGACGGCGACGACGATGTCGTGCCGGACCCGCTCAAGGATGTGGTGCTGGCCATCGTTCGGGACCGCCCGCTGGAGCCCGTCGCTCGCATCTCCACTGATCGCACGGTCGACCTTCTCTACGACACTGAAGGCTCGCCGATCGCCGAGTTCAGCGATGACAAGGTGGTCGCGTCGGCCGGTGAGGGCGTCCACCAGCAGTGGCGTGAATGGGAGCTCGAACTGGTCGAGGGCGGTTCGGCGACGGGCGATCTGCTGGACAGGCTGGCCAACCGCCTACTCGATGCGGGCGCTGCCCCCGCGGGCCACGGCTCGAAGCTCGCGCGAGTGCTCGCGGGCGCCGACGGCGGGGGCGGGAAAGACGGGCAGAAGCCGGCGAAGCGAGCCACCGACCCCATCCACAAGGCGGTGGCCGAGCAGGTCGACCAGCTGGTCGAGTGGGACCGCGCGGTGCGGGCCGACGTCTACGACTCGGTCCACCAGATGCGGGTGACGACGCGCAAGATCCGCAGCCTGCTTCAGTCCGCCGAGGGCGCGTTCGGGATCTCTGACGACGCGTGGGTTCTCGACGAACTCCGTCAACTCGCGGCGGTGCTCGGCGTCGCGCGCGACGCCGAGGTGCTGGCGGAGCGCTACGAGAAGGCGCTCGATGAGCTGCCGGAAGACCTGGTTCGCGGGCCGATTCAGAAGCGGCTTGTCGACGGCGCGAAGCGGCGCTATCAATCTGGTCTGCGACGGTCGCTGGTCGCGATGCGGTCGGATCGCTATTTCCGTCTGCTCGACGCGCTCGAGGACCTGGTCGCCACGGATACGCCGACGGCTGCGGGGGGCGACGATTCGGCGACGGTCACGATCGACTCCGCCTACAAGCGTGTGCGCAAAGCCGCCAAACGTGCGGCCGACGCCGCCAGCGACGACCGCGACGAAGCGCTGCACCGAATCCGTAAGGGCGCCAAGCGGCTTCGCTATACGGCGGCCGCCACCGGGGCTGACAAGGTGTCCGACCGTGCCAAGAACATCCAAAGCCTGCTCGGCGATCATCAGGACAGTGTCGTGAGCCGCACGCATCTAGCCCAGCAGGCCGACGCCGCGCACGCCGCAGGCGAAGACACGTTCACCTACGGCCTGCTGTACGCGCGGGAGGACGCGTTGGCGATCGAGGCGCGCCAACAACTCGACTCCGCACTGAAGAAGCTCGACAAGTCGGTGAAAAAGGCCCGCTAGCCCGAGGGGGCTGGGGCGAACGAGTTGGCCTGTAAGCCGGATTCTGTCTCTCGCCGCCGCGGAGACCACGGCGACGAGACGGCGACCATCCATCTGGGCACACCGTCACCGGGTGCCTCGAGCGGCCTACCCGCAGGCTCGGGCGTGCAACCCTCGAGCGCCTGCGCAGCCGCACCAGGTGCGGCCTCTTGGCCTTGCTTCGGGTGGGGTTTGCCTAGCCATCCCGGTCACCCGGGACGCTGGTGCGCTCTTACCGCACCGTTTCACCCTTACCACCTTGCGGTGGCGGTCTGTTTTCTGTGGCACTTTCCCGCGAGTCACCTCGGATTGCCGTTAGCAATCACCCTGCTCTGTGAAGTCCGGACTTTCCTCGAACGGCGTGACGCCGTCCGCGGCCGCCCGGCCAACTCGTTCGCGCAGTACATACTATTCCGATGGTGGGTGTGCCTCCGGCCCGTTACCTGCAGCGAGCCAAGGACTTCGTCGACTCGCGCTACGCCGAACCGATCACCGTGGACGATCTGGCGGCCGCGGCCGGCCTGTCGCGGGCCCATTTCAGCCGGATGTTCACCCGTACTTTCGGGGAGTCGCCGCGGGCCTACTTGCAGACCAGGCGGTTGGAGCGGGCCGCATCGCTGCTGCGCTACACCGACCGCTCGGTGGCCGACATCTGCGTGATGGTCGGCCTGCAAAGCCTCGGCTCGTTCACGACGAGCTTCACGCGGGTGTACGGCCTGCCGCCTGCGGCGTACCGGGAGAGCATGCCGCCCGCGGTGGCCCATGCGCGCGTGCCGAGCTGCATCCTGGCCCGCGACACCCGGCCGCTGCCCGACAGCCGGGTCAAAACAGCACACGGGGAGAAGACGGGAACCGTCGGCCGGTCGTAGCGTTTCGCCCATGATGAAAATCGGCAGCGCCCACCTGTGGGTCCACGATCAAGAAGAAGCACTGAAGTTCTGGACCGACAAGGTCGGCATGGAGGTTCGGGAGGATGTGTCGTTCCCCGAAGAGATGGGCCCGTTCCGGTGGCTGACGGTCGGACCGCCCGGGCAGGACGACATCAGCCTTGTCCTGATGGCCGTTCCGGGACAGCCGGTGATGGACGAGGCCACCCGCAAGCAGGTTCTCGAGCTCACCGCAAAAGGCTTTGCGGGCACGGTGTTTCTGACCACCGACGACATCGAGAAGTCGTACAGGGAGATGACCGAGCGCGGCGTCGAATTCACCGAGCCGCCGAACCAGATGCCGTACGGCATCGATTCCGGGTTCCGCGACCCGTCGGGCAACAGCGTGAGACTCACCCAACTCGCCGACGGCTGATCACATACTGAGGAGGTGCGAACCTCCGCCGCCGCATTGGGATCAGCGGCATTCTTCGTCATCGCGCCGGGAACGTTCGTCGGGCTGGGTCCGTGGCTGATCACCCATTGGGAGGTCCCCGGATCCAGCCCGCCGCTTCGGGTTGTGCTCGGCGTCGCGTTCATCGTGCTCGGTCTCGTCCCACCGGTGCACGCATTCGCTGCGTTCGCCAGGGCCGGCGGAACCCCGATGCCTCTCGCTCCGACCGAACGGCTTGTCGTCACGGGGTTCAACCGCTTCGTGCGCAATCCGATGTACGCGGGTCTGCTCACCGCGATCCTCGGTCAGGCACTGCTTTTCGACAGCATCTGGCTTGTGGTCTACGCCGTGATCGGGTGGATCGTCACAGCGTCGTTCGTGCGGTGGTACGAAGAGCCCACGCTCGTAAGCACATACGGCGAGCAGTACGAGGAGTACCGCCGCAACGTTCCAGCGTGGACGCCGCGCCTAACCCCGTGGAAGCCGCCTTCCTAGAAGGGTGGGATGTCTTGTCGGTTTAGTGCGCGTTCGGCTTTGATGGCCGCGGCTAGGTCGGCGGCGCGGCTGCGTTTTCGAAGCGGCATCATCAGCCCGCGTTGCGCGGCTTGCGGGGGTGGGATCGCTTCTGGGGGTGGTAGCTCGGCGGTGGTCACATCCCAGTCGGGGAAGAACAGTCGACAGCCGGGCTGGGTGGTGTACGTCTTGCCGCTGGGCGCCGTCCACACCACAGTGCCATCAGGCAACTGTCGGTCGGCCCAACCACCGACGCCGGTCCAAAACGTCTTCAACAGATGG
>DATEIG010000407.1:0-3440 GCA_035279185.1 Mycobacterium sp. | reverse complement strand
GACATCGTCGAGTGCATGCCGCGAGGCTTGTTCAAGGCGAGATGGACCAGGGTGTCGTCGACCATCACCCGCGCCCCGTCGACGCGGATCACCGACACGTCCGGGTCGACCCGGGTACCCAACTCGGTCACCACCTCGCCGTCGACGTCGACACGACCGTCGGTGATCATTCTCTCGGCCACCCGACGTGATGCTATTCCGGCTTGCGACAGCACTTTCTGCAGCCGCACGCCCTCGCGATCGGCCATGTCAGTCTTTGTCCACGTCGAACGACATCGGCTGCTCGCCGGTCGATGACGGCGCACCGCCGAGCTTTGCGAAACGCGGTTCGTCGCCGAGGGACTCACTCAGATCGTCGATGACGTCGACGTCCGGCAGCAGCGGGGCGATGTCGGGAAGGTCGGCGAGCGAACTCAATCCGAGCCGCTCCAGGAAGAGTTCCGTCGTCGAGAAGGTCGTGGCACCGGTGTCGGTGTCGGTACCCGCCTCGGTGATCAAGCCGCGCGCCAACAGGGTTCGCATCACCGCGTCCACATTGACGCCTCGGACTGCGCTGACCCGCGCACGGGTCACCGGCTGGCGATACGCCACCACCGCCAACGTCTCGAGCGCCGCGCGCGTCAGTTTCGAGCGGGAGCCGTCGAGCAACAGCCGCTCCACGTACGGCGCGTACAGCGACCTGGTGTACATGCGCCAACCCCCGCCGGCCTCGCGGAGGTCGATGCCGCTCTGCCTGGCGGTCAGTTCCTCGGCCATGGACGCGAGTTTGGCCGCCACCCGGTAGGCCGGCTGCTGAATGGAAGCAGCGAGTGCATCCACGGTGACCGGCGTGTCGACCACGAGCAGTAACGCCTCGAGCACGGCGCCCAGTTCGGCGTCCGCCAGCTCGGGCGGCTCGGCGACGTCGATGCCGAGGTCGGCGATGTCGCCGTCCAATCCTTCGGGCACGCCGCCGTTGACGGGCTCGCGCACGTCGTCGTCCGGCACGGCGGGCCCGTCGTCGCTCGGCGGGGAGAATTCGTCAGTCATAGTTCGGCTCTTCCACCGGCTCGGCGGCTTCGGTTCGTTCGCTGGACGGCTCGTCCGGAGTCCACGAAATCTGCAGCACACCAAGCGGTTCTGATTGGTCGAATGCTACCGCCCGCGCCCTGTACAGCTCGAGCAGTGCCAGGAACCGGCCCACGATCAAGATCGGCTCACGGCAGTCCGCGACCAGCTCGGAGAACGTCGCCCAGTGTCCCTGCCCGCGACGTCGCAGCTCGGCGAGGAGTTGTTCGGCCTGTTCGGGCACCGACACGATGAGCTCGTGCAGATGTTCGGTGCCCACGGTCGGAATTGGTCGAGGGGTGAATGCGCTGGCCGCGATCTCGGCGAACATCTGCGCGTCGACGCCCAGCATCACCTCGGGCAGCAGGTCCTCGTAGCGGGGCTCGAGCGACACCGCGCGTGGATAGCTGCGCAATGCCGCGGCCTCGAGCTCGGCGAACATCTCCGCGACGTGCTTGAACGCCCGGTACTGCAGGAGCCGGGCGAACAGTAGGTCGCGGACCTCCAGCAGCGCGAGGTCCTCCTCGTCGTGGATCTCCCCCGCAGGCAGCAGTCGCGCCGCCTTGAGGTCGAGCAGCGTCGCGGCGATCACCAGGAAGGCCGTGGTCTCGTCGAGTTCCAGTTGGGGGCCGATCGCCTTGGTGTAGGCGATGAAGTCGTCGGTCACTCGGTGCAGCGCCACCTCGGTGACGTCGAGGCGGTGGGCGAAGATCAGCTGCAGCAGCAGGTCGAACGGACCCTCGAAATTGCTCAGCCGAACCTGGAAGCCTGTCTGCTGCGACTCCTCGGGCTGGGTCTCGGTGTTCACGAACCGAACCGGTCGATGACCTCGCGGGCCAACGAGCGATATGCCTGCGCGCCACCGGATTTCGGCGCCCACGTCGTGATCGGTTCACCGGCGACACTGGTTTCCGGGAAGCGCACCGTGCGGGTGATCACCGTGTCGAACACCAGATCACCGAACCTCTCCAAGACCCTGGCCATCACCTCACGGGCGTTGACGGTGCGCGGGTCGTACCGGGTGATCAGAATGCCACTGATGGCGAGTCTGGGGTTCAGCCGGTCATGCACCTTGTCGACGGTATCGGTCAGCAAGGCCAGACCGCGAAGCGAGAAGTACTCGCATTCGGTCGGGATGATCACACCGTCCGAGCAGGCCAGCCCGTTCACGGTCAGCAGGCCCAGCGACGGCTGGCAGTCGATCAGCACGTAGTCATACCGGTCGAGGACCGGGTGCAGCGCCCGGGCCAGCGACTGCTCGCGGCCCACCTCGTTGACCAGTTGGATCTCGGCGGCCGACAGGTCGATATTGCTCGGCACCAGGTCCATGTTCTTGACCCGGGTGTGGATCAGGACCTCGTCGATGGACACCCTCGGCTCCACCAGAAGGTTGTGGACGGTGTGGTCGAGCTCGTAGTGCGGCACGCCGAGCCCCGCCGACAGCGCACCCTGGGGGTCCAGGTCGACCAGGAGCACCCGCCTGCCGTACTCGGCCAGGCTGGCGCCCAGATTGATGGTCGAGGTGGTCTTTCCGACGCCGCCCTTCTGATTGCACATGGCGATGACCTTGGCGGGGCCGTGCACGCTTTTCGGTTTGGGCTCCGGAACCGTCCGCGGGGTGCGACCGGTCAGTCCGGCCTGTGCGGGTGGATCGGCGCCGCCGCCCCCCTCTTCAGTCATGCGTCATGCCTCGGCTCCGGCAGTCAGGCGGTGCAGGGCCATGGCGAACATCGGAAAAAGTTTAACGGGGCACTCGGGTCTGAACGGGCAGACCCGCGGGCTGATCATCGACTAGGGGTGGTTGCGTCGACGGGGGGCTCGATGTCTGGCCTTCCGTCGACGTCTGCTTGATGTATGCGGTCGACAACCTCAGAGTCCGGTCGTGCATGCCGAGCAGATGGCGGGGACTCGCTGATCCCGATTCGTTTGTGCAGCCGGGTGAGAGGTGCGGGCGCCCACCAGTTGGCCCGACCCATGACGTGCATGAACGCGGGCAGCAGGACCATCCTGACCAGCGTCGCGTCCATCAGGACCGCCAGGGTCAGTCCGACGCCGAACATGCGCATGAACGACACCTGGGCAGCGATCAGCGCGGCAAAGGAGATGCTCATGATCACTGCTGCGGCGGTGACCACTCGGCCGGTATGGGCCAGACCCAGCGCAACCGCCTCGTCGTTGTCCGCCCGGGTTCGGCCGGAGGCGAGCCAGTACTCGCGAATCCGTGAGAGCAGGAACACCTCATAGTCCATCGAGAGGCCGAAGGCGATGCAGAACAGCAGCACCGGCATCGTCACGGCGAGCGTGCCGGTGACCGTCGTGCCGAGCCCGCCGAGATGGCCCTCCTGAAATATCCACACCAGGCCGCCGAACGCCGCGGTCAGCGACAACACGTT
>DATEIG010000406.1:0-12013 GCA_035279185.1 Mycobacterium sp. | reverse complement strand
CGCTGGGCGAGCGGTTCGAGCGGCTCCGCGAACAGCTCGACATCATCACCGGCTTGTGGACGACGCCGGTCGGCGAGACGTTCGACTACACCGGCAAGCACCAGTCGGTCGTCGAGTCGCCTGCGCTGCCCAAGCCGGTGCAGCGGCCGCACCCGCCGATCATCGTCGGCGGCGGCGGCCCGAAGCGCACCCCCGCGCTGGCCGCCGACTTCGCCGCCGAGTTCAACGCCCCGTTCATGTCCGCCGACGACCTCAAAACCACCTACGAGCGGGTCCGCGCCGCGGTCGCCGACGCCGGACGGCCCGCCGACTCTCTGATCTACTCGGCGGCGTTCGTGGTGTGCGCAGGCCGCGACGACGCGCAGATCGCCGCCCGTGCGGCCGCGATCGGGCGCGAGGTCGACGAACTCCGCGGCAATTCGCCGTTGGTCGGCACCCCCGGCGAGATCGTCGACAAGCTCGCGCCGTTCGCCGAGATCGGCGTGCAGCGGGTCTACCTGCAACTTCTCGACATGGCGGACCTCGACCACCTCGACTTCTTCGCCACCGAAGTGATCCCGCAGCTGAACTGAGCAAGCATCACCGCAGGTCGCCGCGTTATTATCGGTGGCCGTGGCACGGCCTGATCTCACCGACGAATTCGATGAGGACGAATTCGTCGATGAAATCGGTGCCCACGAGCCCTCAGAGCCCTCAGAGCCCTCAGAGCCCTGGCACAACTCCCCCAAAGCCGTCATCGGCGCAAGCGCGGCGGCCCTGGCAGCCATCGGCGTTCTCGTCGCGGCGGTGATGTTCGTCAGCGGAGGCGACGAGCCCGCCGACGCCCCCGTGAACTTCGTCGACCCGTCGTTCTCCGAAACCGCGGCCGCCTCCTCGGCCACGACGACCACCCCGACCATCACCAGCACCCCGACCATCTCGACGACCGAGATCAACGCGCCCACAGGCCCGTCGACCACCTCGGGCACGTCGGGCTCCTCGGAAACCAGCAGCAGCAGCAGCAGCGAGAGCCCCGGCGCGCCGACCTTCACCCGTCCGCCGCGTCAGCGCCAGGACGACGACAACACCGGCGGGCCCACGTCGCGAACCAGGCCCCGGCTGAACGTGACACGCACACTGGGTCCCGGCTGAGCAGGCCGAGCGCCTACTATCGGTCCCCGTGGCGAGATACGGACCTCCCGACGACCCGAACAACTACTCGGACAGCGAGCCCACCGCCTACGCGGCCAACTACGGTGACTCGTCCGCCTACAGCGACTACGGCCAGACGGACGCCTACGGCCAACCCGGCGTACCGCCCGAGGAGCCCACGCCCTGGTACCGCAAGCCCCCCGCACTGATCGGTCTCGGTGCGCTGATCGCGCTGCTGGTCGCGCTCATCGTGTGGCTGGCGGTCAGCCTGATGGCCGACGATTCGTCGGGCAGCGACGTGACGACGACGACCACCACGACGACGTCGTCGGCCACGACGGCCACGTCGGCCCCCGAGGTGGCGCCCACGCAGACCGTCACCGAGACGACGCCGACCACCACGGAGACGACGGCACCGTCGAGCGAAACGTCAACCGAGACGTCGACCGAGACGTCCGTCAGCACCTCGGTGAGCACGAGCACCAGCACGGTGACGGTCTCCCCGCCGCCGAGCAATCCGCAGGTGCCTCAGATCCCGCAGATCCCCCAGATCCCGATACCGGGCGGATAGCCGGGGCTAGCGGCCGCGCGCGGCGTACTCGGCGACGAGCGCCTCAGCGCTGCGCACGGCCGCTCGACACGCGCGGGTGGTGAACGGGTCGTTGAGCGGATGCTCGGCGCGGCGACGCCACCGCTGCGCAGCGGCGAACGCGGCGCGCGGGCCGTCATGGGGATTGTCGGGTTGCAGGCCGAGTCTGCTCGCCGCATCCGTACCCGACCCGCCGATCATGCGGCGCAGCGAGGCCATCTCGTCCTCGTTCAATGTCGTTGCGCGCGAACGTAACTGGCTCAGCAGCCGCAGTTCCTCGAAGGCGTGGGTGTCGGCGAGCAACGGGTCGATGTCGGCGAGGATGTAGGGCGTCGCGTAGATCGGGTTGGCCTGCACGAACTGCCGCAGCGACAGCAGCGCCGTATGTGCCTTCAAGAGATCCGAGCGCTGCGCGAACTGCTGGTCGATGACGTCGCGCAGCGCGACGAGGCCGCTGCGCTCGAGCAGCTCGTCGGCCAGCCCCACCGAATCGGTGACGCCCGCCCGCAGGACGGCGATCGAGATGCGCAGGCCGAACATCCCGAACCGGTTGAGCAGCGACGCGCGGGTGGCGGCGTCGACGGGAAGCGAGCTGTCCTCGCGGACGAACCGGTCGGCCGACAGCATGGCCTTGGCGAGTTCGGCGGCGTCCACCCCGGCGAGCTTCTCCAGCGCCACGTACTCGCTCTGGCGCAGCGTGCGCGCGGTCAACGCGAGCAGCCCCGACACCGGGACGACGGCCTGGCAGATCCCGGTCTTGTCCATCTCCGCGGTGAACCGCTTGGCCACATCCCGCGCCGACAGCATCGCGTCGATGCGGCCCGCCCCGATCTCGTCGGCGCGGGAAGCGACGCCGATGACGCCGAGCGCGCCCGCCGATCCGCCGACCAGTTCGCCGATCTGCTTCAGCAGCGCGATGTCCGCGGCGTTCAACGTCCGCAGCAGGAACACGACCGCGTCGACGCGCGGCACCCCGTCCTCGGGAACCAGCAGCTGCAGGGTCCGCTGCGAGACGTCGCGCGACAGCGACGACGTGCCGGGTGTGTCGATGATCGTCGTGTCGATCAACTCGGCGGCGGGCCACTCGACGTCCAGGTCGACGACGTCGTCCGGGTCGAGGCTGGCGAAGTCGAACGTCAGCCCGCCGTTGCGGGCGATCGGCACGTTGGACCGCCTGCCGCCCCGGTGATTGGCCGTGACCTTGGGCGTCGGCCCGTTGCGGAACCACGTCACGATGCGGGTGGCCTCGGTGGCGTCGGTCGGCGCGATGTCCTCGCCGACGAGCGCGTTCACCAACGTCGACTTTCCTGCCTTGAGCGTGCCGGCCAGCGCGATGCGGATGGGTTGGTTGAGTCGGCGGCCGATGCGATCGAGCTCGTTGTGCACGTCGGGGCGCTGGTGGTACGCCGGATCCGCCCTGTAGGCCTGGATGGTGCCGCCCAGGATCGCGCGCACCTGCTCGCTCGTGCTCATGTCCGGGTATCCAGCTTATTCACCGGTCCTGGGCACGTCCGGTGGGGTGAGCGGCGGTCAGTTGCTGCTGCCCACCGGTCGGGGGGCGGCCGTCGCGATCCTGTTGGCGTGGTCGGTGACCTGGCCCAGGATGTTGAGCTGACGTTCGAGCTCGGCGACGCGAGTGTTGAGCTCGTTCTCCTCGAGTTTGGCCGCCGTCAGCGTGGCCTGCAGCGACTCGTTGAGCGAGCGGGTGGCCTGGTTGGCGATGCCCCGATAGTGGTCGCGGATCTGACGCTGGATGCCTTTGAGCCGGTCACGCGACTCCTTGCCGACGACGAAGGCCACGTCGTCGACGAACCGGCGCATGTTCGTCTTCGCCTCGTTGCGGACCCGCAGCATCCTGTTCTCCATGTCCTCCTTGTAGGCCTTGCGACCCAGGAGAACCCCGGCCCCGAGCGACAGCGGGTTGAACATGCCGAGCCCCGCGAACGACGTCAGCATGCCGAACATCAGCACACCGCCGTAGGACCCGCGCATGCCCGTGATCACCTTGTGCCCCGCCTTGATCGGCTTGGCCTCGAGGCGGGCAAGCGATTTCAGCTCGCCGAAGCCCGCGCCCATCTCGCGGGCGTCGATCTGGGGCATCTTCACCGCCTCCAACCCCGCCTCGACGAAGGTGCGGCCCACCTCCTCCGCGAGTGCCTCGGCACGCTGATAGGCCCAGACGAAGTTGTCGCCGACGGCCGTGGCGACCGCGTCCTCGAGCTCGGTGCCGATCTCGGCCCAGTGATTGGTCGGGTCGCACGAGTCGATGACCTTCTCGGTGTGGGTGGTGATCGCCCGGAAGCGCGCGCGCAGGTCGTGGTCGATGTCGGAGGTGAGATCGGCGATGCCGTCGTTGAGCACCTGCTGCCACAGCGCCGTCTGCTGCAGCGCTTCCTGGGCGTCCTCCTTGCGCCGCTCCAACTCCTCCTTCAGGCGATCCCGTTTGTCGGGATCGTTGAGCGCCGACAGCTCGGACTCGGCCTTGAGGGTGAGATGCTCGGCAGCCGAACGGATTTCGGCGAGCACCTGATCGCGGATGCGGTCGTTCTCGCGGGACAGCACCTTCTCGCTGAGGAACTGGACGATCGCGGGGAAGTTGGACTCGGCGTTGAGCTCCTTGTCGTTGTGCGTCAGCGCGTGGCTGCGCAGCAGCGACGAGGCGGGGATCACGGGAATCGACAGACCGGCCCGCTGCAGGTGGGCCTGGTTGGCGGCGACGATGTCCCGCCAGTGCGGATAGAGATCGGTCTTCGTCGCGACAATCGCTGCCACCGGGCAGATCTCGTACGCCTGCCGGATGAACCGCATCTCGGGTTCGGTGAACTCCTGGCTGGTGTCGGTGATCATCAGCATCGCGTCGGCGTCCGGGAGCAGGCCGAGGGTGGCCGACAGGTGGGGCTGGCCGTGCCCGCCCACGCCGGGCGTGTCGATGAACGCGAGGCCCTTCTCGAGCAGCGGGCTGGCGGCGGTGACCTCGACGCGCAACACCTCGCGGCCGCCGGCCTCCGGCGCGCGCCGCAGATCCTGCGAAAGGCGCTCGGGCCCGATGGGGATCGCCGACGGCTCGGCACCGTCGGGGCCCGCGACGATCAGCTGTGCCGACACCTGCTTCGAATACGACACGACGGTGGCGAGGACGGTCGTCTCGTCGTCGCCGACACGGGCCACCGGCACGTTGAGCAACGAGTTGAGCAGCTGGCTCTTGCCCTGCTTCAGCTGTCCGGCGATCACCACGCGGATCTGCGGATCCGAGATGCGCACCCTGGCCCGATCGAGCCGCTCGGCCAGGTCGCCGCGCTCGTTCTGCTCGGCGATCTTGCGCGTGTGGTCGATCAGCTCATGGATGACCTTCAGATTGCGCGGGTCATTCGGTTGCGTCATGGTGTCCCCACGGTAGACGTGCCAACTGGCGGGGACCGGAAACGGTCCCCGCCAGCGGGTTTATGCGGTTGTGAGTGTCGATCAGAACAGGTCGACGTTGACGCCCGACTGGTGGTGAGTCGAGTTGTCGTCCTGGCTCGCGTCGATGTTGCCGCTCACGTGATCGGACTGCGTCACGTGGCTGTCGCTCGCGGTGACGGAGTTGTCGTCCTCCGTGCCGACGGCCACATCCGCGTGCGAACCCCCGGCGTTGACATTGTTGATGTCGTCACCGGCCGACTGGTTGTTGCTGTTGGCCTGGTTGTTGCTGTTGGTGTTCTGCGAAGGGGCGATGATCACGCCGCCGCCCGAACCACCCGCAGCGCCGCCGCCGTCGCCACCGTCGCTGCCGACGCTGATGAGGCCGCCGCCACCGTGGCCACCGTGGCCGCCTGCCGCCCCGCCACCGCTGGTGTCGATGTCACCGACCTGCGTCGTCTGCCCGCTACCGGTGTTGGTGGCGACGTCGCCGCCCGCCTGGGTGTTGACGTCGTTACCGCTGTCATCGATGTCGTTGTCGAAGCCACCGGCGTTGACGTTGGAGCCCTGGCCGGCGTGGACGTTGCCGGTGTTGTTGCCGTCGTTGTCGTCGCCGACGATGTTGCCGTCGCCCCTGACGTTGGTGTTGTCGACATCGCCGTTGCCGGTGTTGATGACACTGCCGTCGGAGGCGGTGTTCTTGTCACCGAACGTGAAGTCCCCGAAGCTCAGGTCGAAGTTGCCGACGCCCTGCTGGACGTCCTCGCCTGCCCGCGGGCTGCCGATGTCGTTGCCGCTGGCGATCGGCACGTTGTTCCCGCTCGCGAAGTCGGTGTCGAACGTCCGCTGCGGCGCGAACGTCAGGCCCGCGTTGTCGGCGACCGTGTGCTGCAGCGCCCGGATCGGGTCGCTGCCGTAGACCGCACCGGGTGCGACGACGGCGGATGCGGCCTGCGTCAGCTGGGCCTGGGTCACCGCGGTGCCCATGGCCTGCGAAGCGGCCTGGGTCGGGTTCGCGATGAAGGCGCGGACGTCGGACGGGTCGGCACCGGGGCGGGTCAGGCCGAGGAGCCAGTCGAAGAGGAAGGAGATCGGGTTCGTCATCGAAGTGCCTTTCGGTGAGTGTTTCGTTGTCGTCGTCACCGGGCTGTCCGGCGATCTGAGAACTACGGTATGGATCCGGCAAGGCCCCGGAAACGGGGTCGAGGCCTATCCCTAAGGGGGCACATGCCGGGATTGCGGGGTATGCCCCATTAGGGGATTAGGGGGTACTTGGGGGTTGGTGCTTTCGCGCTGTTCAGAAGGGCCTTCGCACACGAAAACGGCGCGGCCGTCGTGGGCCGCGCCGTTGTCGAGGTGCATGCGGAGCTAGTCAAACAGGTCGAATCCGGTGTCGCCGGTGTCGAGATGATGGCTGGCGTCATCGACCAGCGAGTGCCAGTCCGTGTCGCCCGCATCGCCGACCACGGGTGCGTCGTCGATGATCCCGCTGGTGAAGTGCGTCGACGGATCGTCGATGTCCGCGACGGCCGGAATGCCTGCGTCGTCGATCGCGTCCAGGCCCGCATGCAGCGACTCGGCCGGCTGCACGATGACATTCGACGCGATGCTGTGCCCGTCGTCGATGGTCGGCACCGACAGGTGGTCGTCGAACGCGTCGAATGCGGTGGTCGCCGCCCCGCTGCTCCAGATGTTGCTCGCAGCGTCGCCGACGAGGGAGTCCGCCCCGCCGCCCGGCATCGCCGTCGACAGCGACTCCGAGACAACCGGGATCAACGCGTTGACATCTGCACTGGTCACATCGGTGAGGTGGGCAGCGTGAATGGCTCCGGCCGGATCGGCGGCGTACTGTGCAGCAGCGTCAGGGTCCCGCACCAACGACATGACGAAGTCGAGTAGCGGGTTTGCCATGACTCACCTACTTTCCTGTTGCGATTGCTCGGGGCGCCAGCCCTCTGGTTAGCCACGATGCTATCCAGGTACCCCCGGGTCGGAGATCGGTGGCGAACCCTCCCCTACGGGCGAGACGTTAGGGGACCCGACGTTAGGGGTTCCTTGGCATTAGGGGGATCCGCTGTTGAGCGGCGTATCGGCCGCTATCGTTAGCGACGCCATGACAGGAGAGTCTTCAATGAACACCTCGCTGGGGTTGTCCATCGGGGCGACGAACCTTGTCGCCGCCCGCGTCGGTCGACCGCCGGTGATTCGGCGCGCGGTGCTGACGCTGTACCCCGACCGCGCTCCCGAGGTCGGGGTCCCCGCCGACAACCCGGCGCTCCGCCAGCCGGGCACGGTGCTGACCGGTTTTGTCGAACGGGTCGGTGACCCGGTGCCGCTCGTCGCGCAGGACGGCAGCTCGCACAACGCCGACCGGGTGCTCGTCGAAGCGCTCGACGCGATGGCGAACGCAGTGGGCGGAGGTCGACCGGTCGCGATTGCGGTGCCTGCCCACTGGGGACCTGCGGTGGTGGGTGCCCTGCGCGGGGCGCTGCGCGAGAAGCCGAACCTCGCACCCGGCGGCGTCGCGGCCGCCCTGATCCCCGATTCGGTCGCGGCACTCACCGCTCTGCAGGCCGCGCCGGGACTGCCGTCCGGCGTCATCGCGCTCGTCGATCTCGGCGGCAGCGGAACCAGCATCTCGCTCGCGGACGTGAACGAGAACCTCACGCCCGTCGGTGAAACCGTCAGGTACACAGACTTTTCCGGCGACCAGATCGACCAGCTGATCCTGAACCATGTGCTCGCCGGTGTCGCTGCGGCCAACGACGCCGATCCGGCGGGCACCGCGGCGGTCGGCTCGCTGGCGCGGCTGCGCGAGGAAAGCAGGCTGGCCAAGGAGCGGCTTTCCGCGGACACCGCCACCGCGGTGCCCGTCGACCTGCCGGGGTTCCAGTCCGACGTCCGTCTGACCCGCACCGAGTTGGACAGCCTCATCGCAGGCGCGCTCGCGGGTCTGGTCTCCGCCGTCGGAGAAACGTTGGAGCGCAACAACATCGCCCCATCGGCTCTCGCGGGCATCGCGACGGTCGGCGGCGGTTCGGCCATCCCGCTGGTGACCCAGCGGCTGTCGGAACAGTTCCGCGTCCCCGTCATCACCACACCTGCGTCGCAGCTGAACACCGCCGCGGGCGCAGCGCTGCTCGCCGACCAGGAACTCGCCGCCGACGCACCGACCGGCCTGTCGCCTGCGGCCGACGCGGCGACGGGTATCGCGCCGACCGCGTGGGCGGCGGGCGCGGCGGGGCTGGCAGCCACCGAATCAGCCGCCGACGGCGCCGAATCGGCCACGCATCGCGCGCTGGCGTGGTCGCAGGACGAGGCCCCCGGCGACGAACCCGTGCCCTACACCGGTGCCGACTACGCCTCCGACGTCTACTCGGGTCCCACCGATGCCAGGCCCCCGATGGACTTCGCGACCGGCACACAGGCGCAGTACGCGGCCGAACCACCACCCCTGCCCTGGTACAAGCGTCCGCCGATCCTGTTCGGCGCGGCCGCTGCCGCCGCTGTGCTCGCGATCGGCGGCCTCGCGGTCACTCTGACGAGCGGCAGCGGAGTGCTCGGTCCGGTCACCGAGACGAGCACCACGTTCTCCATGGGCCCGTCCACCGAGCCGCCTCCGACATCCGCCGCCCCGACGACCGTCACGGTGACCGGCTCCGACGGACAGCCGACGACGACGGTCGTCACGCCGCCTCCGCCGTCGAGCACCTCGACCACCACCTCGCCGACGACCACGTCGTCCAGCACCACGACGACCACCACCACGACCACGACGACCACAACCACCACGACGTCGACCACAACGACGACGACGAGAACCACCACGCCGACCACGACCACGACGACGTCGCCGCCCGCACCGAGGCCGGAACCCGAACCGGAGCCCGAGCCGGTGCCGCCGGCCGGCTCCGGCTGATGACCGACATACCACCTGCCGCCCGTGGCGCCGTCTCGGCGCTGACCGCGGCGCCCACCGAGCCGGTGAGGATCCTGGTGTCCGGCGGTATCGGCACGGGTAAGAGCTCGGTGCTCGCAAGCATGCGAAATGCGTTGCGCGCCGCGGGTATTGCGGTCATGACGCGGGCTCCGCGCCCGGACGACGAGCCGGGCTCGGCCATCGTGATCGATGACGCACACCTGCTTGCCGATGACGAGCTTCTCCATCTTGCCGAGCGTGCGTCCGATCCCCGTGCGACGGTCGTGATCGCCACGGAACCTCTGACCGGGCGCCCGTCGCTGCGGGCCCTGGTGACCGCGCTGCAACGTGAGAACCCCGTGCTTTCGCTCGGCTCGCTCGGTGAACCCGACATCGCCGACGCGGCCGCTGCTGGTACCGGCGGGCATCCTCCATCGGAAGTCGTTCGCGCGCTGAGGATTTCGACCGCGGGACTGCCCTTCCTGCTGCGCCCCGCGATCGCCGCGGCGGTGTCGCGGAACGCAGAGCCCTCGACCGACGCGGTGATCGAGGCGGCCAGGTTCGCGTTGATCGAACGGCTCAGGCAGGTCGACGAACCGGTGCTCGACACCCTGCTGGTGTCGTCGCTCAGCCCGGGGCTGGGGGCCGACGACGTGGCCGCGGCGCTTGGCGTCACCTCCGGCGAGGCTGCTCACCTGGTGGACCGCGCGCGTGCCAGCGGGCTCATCGAGCCCTCGCACAGTCAAGCGTTCTTACGCTCGGTGCACCTCGCTGTCGCCGCGATCATCGGCGCGGCCCGCCATCACGAAGTCGAGATCGCGCTGTTGCGCTCGCAGGTCGAATTGTCCACGCTGACAGCCGATCTCGCACTCCGGATCGCCGACCACGGGCTGCGCGACGACCGGCTGGCGACAGCGCTCGCCGACCTGGCCACCCTCCATCGCGACCAGCCCGCAAAGGCCGCACAGCTCTACCGGGCGGCCGCCGAAGCGGGTGCGACGGCCGTCAGCGCGCGGCTGGCGGATGCGTTGGCGATGACGGGCGACTGCGCGACCGCAGGCAGGCTGACCGACGAACTGCTGGCATCCGACGATGCGGCGGAGCGGGCCGCTGCGGTCCGGATCGCCGCAAGCATCGCGATGCACGACGGCGGGGCGACACAGGCGGCGGAACTGTTCGGCTGGCTCGGCCCGTATCCGGACGCCTACATCGGCGCCGCCAACGCCGTCGTCTCGCTGGCCGCGGGTGACGCCCAGGCGGCCAGGGCGGCGCTGAACACTCAAACCGGCGGTCCGCCAACGTCTACCGCGCGCGCGGCGCACAATCTGGCCGAGGGCCTGCTGCTGTCCCTCGACCAGCCGTTCCCGGTCGCCATCGCCCGTCTCGGCCAGGCCATCACCACCGAACAGCATCAGCCGGGAGTCTCGCCCGACAGCCCCGCCGCGTTGGTGACACTTGCGGCACTGCACGGCGGCGACCCGGTGCGCGCGCGAAGCGTCATCGGGCGCGCCGTTCGGGCGGGCACCGGCGAAGACGACGCGTTCTCGGCGCACCGCCATCGGCTGCTGCTCGGGTGGGTGCGGATGCAGGACGGTCAACTGGCGGCGGCGACGGCGGACGCGGCAGCGGCCGGGGAGGCGGCGCTTCACCGGAGGGACGCCCTGTGGGCGGCGGCGCTGAACACCGCGATCGCCCGCCGCAGCGGAGACGGTGGAGCCGTTCAAAAGCATTGGTACTCAGCGATGGAAGTGCTCGCCGAGTATTCCGTCGACCTCTTCTCGCTGCTGCCGCTCGGCGAGTTGTGGGTCGCCGCGGCGCGCATGCGGCAGGTCGACCGACTCCAGCACACGCTCGACGAAGCCTTCGCGATCCTCGAGTCGCTGGGCAACCCGGTGCTGTGGTCGGTGCCGCTGCACTGGGCGGGTGTGCACGCGGGAATCCTGGCCAACTCGCCGGAGGCCGTCGCCCCGCACGGCCAGGCGCTGACCTCCGCGGCGGGCGGCAGCGCGTTCGCGAAGGCGCTCTCGGGTGCGGGGCGAACCTGGCTTCGGGTGCTCGCCAACCATGTCGACGTCGACGAGGTCACCGCCGCCGCGCGGGCGCTCTCCCAGTTCGGGCTCACCTCGGATGCGACGCGGCTGGCGGGCCAGGCCGCCCTTCAGACACCCGACGGTCGGGTGTCGGGTGCGATGCTGCAGTTGGCCCGCGATCTCAAGCTGACGACCTCCGCCGACGAGGTGACCGAAGTCGCTCCCGCGGCTGCGGCGCCGGCCAGCGCGGCGCGTCCGCAGTCGTCGCGGTTGTCGGACCGTGAGCGGGAGGTCGCCGAGCTCCTGCTGCTGGGGATGCCGTACCGCGACATCGGAAGCAGGCTGTTCATCTCGGCCAAGACGGTCGAGCACCACGTCGCCCGGATCCGGCGTCGGTTGGGGGCGGAGTCCCGCTCGGAGATGCTGTCCATGCTTCGGGCGATGCTGGCGACGCCGAACTGAGTTCCCCTAGTGCGGGCCGATCCCCTAACCCGATTCCCCTACAGGCATCGCGCAAGGGCCGGGGTGACCACCGATCCCCCACGTCTACCAGCGACTTACTGTCGGTTCTATGTCGAACCCCTCAGGCGGCAAGGGCAATTCGCTCGGCCTTGCCGTTGGAGCCACCAACCTCGCCTGCACCGGCGATGGCCAGCGACCTGTCATTCACCCCTCGGCGGCGACCCTGCAGCGGGGGATGACGCTCACCGGGTTCGTCGACCGAGTCGGCGATCCCGTCCCGATGGTCGCCGGGGACGGCAGCCGCCACCGCCCGGAGATGCTGCTGGTGGAGGCGCTCGACGGGGTGGCCCGCGCCGCGGCCCGCACGCCGGTGGCGGAAGTCGCGGTGGCGGTGCCCGCGCACTGGCGGCCCGCCATGGTCGAGGCGCTGCGCGGCGCCTTGCGCAGCAAGCCGGGGTTGGCCCGCTCGCCGCTGGTGTCCGA
>DATEIG010000405.1:0-13601 GCA_035279185.1 Mycobacterium sp. | reverse complement strand
GGGTGGCGGTGTTCGAAGGTTCGCGGCGCTATCTCGAAGCGGTTTCGGAGGCGGGTCTTTCGGTCGCGGTGGTCTCGTCGAGCGCCAACACCCGCCAGGTGCTCGACGTCACCGGGCTCGCGAAGTTCGTCGAGGTCCGCGTCGACGGCGTCACGATGCGCGAGGAGAACATCGCGGGCAAGCCCGCGCCCGACTCGTTCCTGCGCGCGGCGCAACTTCTCGACGTCCCCGCGGACCGGGCCGCGGTCTTCGAGGACGCGATCGCGGGGGTGGCCGCTGGCCACGCGGGTGAGTTCGGGCTCGTCGTGGGTGTCGACCGGGTTGACCACGCAGATGAACTGCGGCGCAACGGCGCTGACGTCGTCGTCGGTGACCTGTCCGAGCTGCTGGGTGACGCCCGATGATCGACGACGGCACATTCCCTGTCGAACCGTGGCATGTGCGTGAGACGACGCTCAACCTGGATCGGATCGCGCAGACGGAGTCGCTGTTCGCATTGTCCAACGGCCACATCGGATTACGCGGCAACCTCGAGGAGGGTGAACCGCACGGCCTGCCCGGCACCTACCTCAACGGCTTCTACGAGACCAGGCCGCTGCCGTACGCCGAGGCGGGATTCTCGTACCCCGAGGACGGTCAGTCCGTCGTCGACGTGACCAACGGAAAGCTGCTGCGGCTGCTGGTCGACGACGAGCCGTTCGACGTCCGCTACGGCGATCTGCAGGAGCACGAACGGGTTCTCGATCTGCGTGGGGGCACCCTGACCCGTGTCGCGAAGTGGAAGTCGCCCGCGGGCAAGCAGATTGCCATCCGGTCGACGCGACTGGTGTCGCTGGCCCAGCGCAGCGTGGCCGCGATCGAGTACATCGTCGAGGCGGTCGACGACTTCGTCCGCGTCACGGTGCAGTCCGAACTCGTCGCCAACGAGGATCAGCCGGAGCGGTCCGACGACCCGAGGACCGCGGCGGTGCTGCGCGATCCCCTCGAGGCGGTGAACCATGAAACCACCGAGCACGGCGCCGTTCTCATGCACAAGACACGCAGCAGCGGGCTGATGATGGCCGCCGCCATGGAGCACGACGTCGACGTGCCCGGCCGCGTCGAGATCAGCGCGGAGTCGCAGCACGATCTCGCCCGCACCACCATCATCTGCGGCCTCCGGCCCGGTCAGCAGCTGCGCATCGTGAAGTATCTGGCCTACGGCTGGTCGAGCCTGCGGTCGAGACCCGCGCTGCGCGACCAGGTCGCCGGCGCGATCGCAGGCGCGCGGTACACGGGGTGGGAAGGGCTCGTCGAGGCGCAGCGCAAGTACCTCGATGAGTTCTGGGACGGCGCCGACGTCGAGGTCGACGGCGACCCCGTCTGCCAGCAGGCCGTCCGGTTCGGGCTCTTCCACGTGCTGCAGGCAAGCGCCCGTGCCGAACGCCGGGCCATTCCCGGAAAGGGGCTGACCGGAACGGGTTACGACGGCCACGCGTTCTGGGACACCGAAGGATTCGTGCTGCCGGTGCTCACCTACACCGCGCCGACAGCGGCCGCCGACGCACTGCGCTGGCGCAGTTCGACACTCGACCTGGCGCGCGACCGGGCGAAAGAACTCGATCTCGAGGGCGCCAGCTTCCCGTGGCGGACGATCCACGGCGAAGAGTGTTCGGCGTACTGGCCCGCGGGCACCGCGGCCTGGCACGTCAACGCGGTCATCGCGATGGCCTTCGAGCGCTATCGCGTTGTGACTGGGGATGATTCGCTGGAACAGGAGTGTGGTCTGGTCGTGCTGGTCGAGACCGCGCGGCTGTGGTACTCGCTGGGACACCATGACCGGCACGGCGTTTGGCATCTCGACGGTGTGACCGGCCCGGACGAATACACGGCGCTGGTGCGGGACAACGTCTACACCAACCTGATGGCGATCCACAACCTCCACACCGCAGCCGACGCGTGTGAACGCAATCCGCACATGGCCAGCGCGCTGGGGGTCACCAGCGACGAGGCCGCGGCATGGCGCGATGCCGCGGATGCCGCCCACATCCCCTACGACGCGGAGCTCGGTGTCCATGAGCAGTGCGCGGGCTTCACCACGCTGCGCGAGTGGAACTTCACCGAGAACACCGCCTATCCGCTGCTGATCCACGAGCCGTACGTCCGGCTGTATCCGTCGCAGGTGGTGAAGCAGGCCGACCTGGTGCTGGCGATGCACTGGCGCAGCAGCGCATTCACATCCGACCAGATGGCGCGCAACCTCGATTACTACGAGCGGCGCACCACCCGCGACTCGTCGCTCTCGGCGTGCACCCAGGCGGTGATGTGCGCCGCCGTCGGCCATCTCGAACTCGCTCACGACTACACCTACGAGGCGGCGCTCGTCGACCTGCGCGACCTGCACTCGAACACCGAGGACGGCCTTCACATGGCGTCTCTGGCCGGGGCATGGACCGCACTGGTCGCCGGCTTCGGCGGCCTGCGCGACGACGAAGGGTGGCTCGCCCTCGACCCCCACCTCCCCGAGGGGATCGACAGGCTGTGCTTCCGGCTGCGCTGGCGCGACTTCCGGGTCACGGTCGACGCGAACCACGACGAGGTCACCTACACGCTGCGCGACGGCCCGCACTCCGAACTGACCATCCGGCACGCGGGCAAGGACCTCGGACTGAGCACGGACGCGCCGACGACGGTCTCGGTGAGCGAGCGGACCGCGCTCCTTCCAACGCCCAAGCAGCCGCCGGGGCGGGAGCCGCTGCACCGCTCCGCGCAGCATTGACGTGGATTATCGGCTCGAACGCCGCGCGGGGCCGATACGGTCGCTACCGTGAAGGCATCGTCGCGACGCTGGGGAGAGGAGCGGACATGACGACTCGATTCGGCCGTGGTCTCGCCGTGGGGGTGATGGCGGCGGGCGCATGGATGCCCGCGATTCCGTTCGCGGGCAGCGCTTCCGCGGTCCCGTGCTACTCGGCCGACTGCGTGCCCAACGTCGCGAGGAACGTCGTCGAGGGCGGGCCGTGCGTCCCGCAGCCACGCCGGGCATTCGCCTACGGGCTCGAGCCCGACGGTGGGACCGTGGTGTGCAGCGCCGCTGGGGTCTGGGTGGGTGCGGGTCCGCTCATCGGCGTCTACAACGTGACCACGCGGTGCCCGCAGCTCAACCTGTCGGCCCAGGGCTCTGACGGCATCGCACTGCAGTGCCTCGAGATGGGCATCGGAAATCTGGAGTGGGCGCACCGCGCCAGCCTGATGGCCTAGAGACGCGAAAAACCCGCCGCAGACGCGGCGGGTTTCCCGTGCTCGATCGAATCAGCCTGCCATGAACGTGTCGTAGGCCGACTGCAGATCGGCGGGCAGCACCGCGACGTTGCACTGGCGCTGCTTGTCGCCGATCGGGGCGAGAATGCCCTTCAGGTCGTAGTACTCACCGGGGTTGGCGGTGAAGTAGTTCCGCAGTTCGGCCTCGGCCTGTCCGCGTGGCTGGTTGAAGGCAGCCGTCACGACCTGGTTCGCGTTCGGGTGGTCGTTCAGATAGCCCCGCGCCGAGGCCAGGGTCGAGCTTGCGGTGCCTGCGACATCCGCCGCGCTGCAACCCTGCGGTGCAGCCGCGGCGGTCGGCGCGACGATGGTCGCTGCGGCGACTCCACCGAGCAGCGAGCCGACGATCGCACCGGTCACTTTCCGGCGCGCAGTGATACCACTGGATTTCATAATCAATTGTTCCTAACAGATTGGAATCGTTCCGGTTTCCCCGCCCGAATCCAAAGTAGCCGAAGTGCAATGTGGCCAAACCTGGGGCGCGTATTCGCTGGCAGCGAACGCGCAGGGCGTTACACCGCAGTGCGTGATCTCCGCCTCAATCGCGGTGAGATCGTTAAGTCGCCAACGAGAAAATACGCGCGCGTTTAAGTGCTTCTCATATTTGGCAGGCAACACTTAATTGATCGTGATCTCGATAGTGACCGAACTGTTATCGACGACGGGCTAACCCGACGGCATCTCGTACTTGGCAAGCAGCTTCTCGATGAACTCGGTCGCCTGGTCGTGGCCCCGGGTGATCCCCAGGCTGCGTTCGAACACCATGATCCTGGCCAGGCTGGTGACGATCATCGACATCACGACCGGCGGGAACTCAGCCATGTCGACGCCGTGCGCCCGCATCGCCAGGGTCACCGCGCTCTCCTCGAGGTCGCCGTACCGGGCGGCGTAGTTGACGATCTCGCTGCGGATCTCCTTGCGGTGATTCGCCAGCGCCATGAACTCCATCAGCAGCCGTGCGGTGTGCACGGTGTTGAGCTTCCACAGCGCGTGCAGCGGTTGGTCGTCGGCCAGTGCCTCACGCTGGCGGACCAGGTTCGTCTCCGCGCCTTCCCTCAGCACCGCGAGGAAGAGGTCGTCCATGCTCGGGAAGTAGTAGTGCACCAGCGCGGGCTTCACGCCTGCCTTGGCGGCGACCCGCCGGGAGGAGGCGGCGGCGTACCCCTCTTCGAGCATCACTTGGGCAGTCGCCTGAATCAGGGCCCGGCGCGTCGCGGAATCTCGACCGGCAGATTTAGGCGCTGTCATCAGGCCCTTGACCGGTACATGATCGGCTGCTAGACATAGCGACAGCATAGATGTTGGGCAGTCGCCCAACAAGTATCCACCCAGATCGAGGGGCCATGGCAGGACGGGTAGAGGGCAAGGTCGCGTTCATCACCGGCGCAGCGCGCGGGCAGGGCCGCAGCCACGCGGTGCGGTTGGCCGAGGAGGGCGCCGACATCATCGCCGTGGACATCTGCCGCGGCTTCGACGACTCGACCGCGCCCGCGGCCACTCCGGAGGATCTCGCCGAGACCGCCGACCTGGTGAAGAACCTCGGCAGGCGGATCGTCACCGAGCAGGTCGACGTCCGCGACTTCGACGCGCTGAAGGCGGCGGTCGACAGCGGCGTCGAGCAATTGGGCGGGCTGGACATCGTGGTCGCCAACGCAGGCATCGGCACCACCGGTGTGAAGCTGCACAAGATGCGCGAGGACATCTTCGACGAGACCATCGACGTCAATCTCGGCGGCGTGTGGAAGACGGTGAAAGCCGCCGTGCCGCATCTGCAGGCGGGTGGTCGCGGCGGGTCGATCGTCATCACCAGCTCGGTGGGCGGCACCAAGGCCTACCCGCAGGTCGGCCATTACATCGCCGCCAAGCACGGCGTGGTCGGGCTGATGCGTACCTTCGCGGTGGAACTGGGCCACCAGTCGATCCGGGTGAACACCGTGCACCCCACCCACGTGTGCACACCGCTGCTGATGAACGAGGCGACCTACAAGCTGTTCCGTCCTGATCTGGAGAGCCCGGGACCCGACGATCTAGCGCCGATCTGCCAGTCCTTCCACTTCCTGCCGATCCCGTGGGTGGAGCCCATAGACATCAGCAACGCCGTGCTGTTTCTGGCGTCCGACGAAGCGCGCTACATCACCGGCGTCACGCTGCCCGTCGACGCGGGCAGCCTCCTGAAGTAGGCCAACCATGACCATCACCAACGACGCCGCCGTGTACTACGACCCGTACGACCTGACGATCTCGGCCGACCCGTGGCCCACCTACGCGCGCCTGCGCGAGGAGGCGCCTCTCTACTACAACGAGCGCTATCGGTTCTGGGCGATCTCGCGGCACAGCGACGTCGAAGCGGCGATCGCGGACTGGGAGACGTTCTCGAATTCGCGCAGCGACATCCTCGAACTGGTCAACTCCGAATTCGACATGCCCAAGGGCGTGATGATGTTCGAGGACCCTCCGGTGCACACCATGCTGCGCGGGCTGATGGGCCGCGTGTTCACCCCGCGCCGGATGGCCGAGATCGAGGACCAGATCCGCCGGTTCTGCGTCAATTGTCTTGACCCGCATGTGGGTTCGGACGGTTTCGACATCGTCGCCGAGCTGGCCTCGATGATGCCGATGCGCGTCATCGGCATGTTGCTCGGCATCCCCGAATCCGACCAGGTCGCGGTGCGGGACGCCAACGACGCGAGCCTGCGCACCAAGCCGGGCGCCCCGATGAAGGTGGCCAACGCGGACAAGATCGCCGACGGCAGCATCTACGCCGACTACGTCGAGTGGCGCTCGAAAAACCCGTCCGACGATCTGATGACCGTGCTGCTCAACATGGAGTTCGAAGACGAGAGCGGGGTCACGCGCAAGCTGCACCGCAAGGAGATCCTGCACTACGTCCAGGTCGTCGCAGGCGCGGGCAACGAGACGACGGGCAGGCTGATCGGCTGGCTGGCGAAGGTGCTGGCCGAGCATCCCGACCAGCGTCGCGAGATCCACGCCGACCGCTCGCTTCTGACCAGGGCGGTCGACGAGACCCTCCGATTCGAGCCCACCGGCCCTCACGTCGCGCGCTACACGCTCAAGGACTTCCAGATGTACGGCACGACAGTGCCTGCGGGAAGCGCGATCCTGCTGTTGTTCGGTGCCGCCAACCGCGATCCGCGGCGCTACACCGACCCGGACCGCTACAACATCCACCGTGACAGCATCAGCCACCTCACGTTCGGCAAGGGTGTGCACTACTGCCTCGGCGCGAACCTTGCCCGGCTCGAGGGCAGGGTCGCCCTCGACGAACTGCTGAACCGGTGGCCCGAATGGGGCATCGACTACGACTCCGCGGTGCCGGCACCCACGTCGACCGTGCGCGGTTGGGAACGGCTTCGGATCGTGTTGCCGTGACCGGCGGCCGACGATAGGGAAACACCGGATATCCCGGCACAGTGTGCCGCGTTAGCGTCCGGACATGAGATCGACGGTCGCGGTGCTCGGCGCCATCGCTGCCACGTGCATCGGCTGCGCACCCCACACGGTGTCGAGTCCGGGTCCCGACGCCCCCGGCGCGGCGCCGGAAACACAGGCGGCCAGTCCGTCGCCGGACGCAGGCACATCGTCGGCACCCACCCAGCCCTGGACCGTGGATGTGTCGGGTGCCGCAAAATCCGAACGCAGCGATGCGATCCTGCAGACCTTGTCGCAACTGGGTGGCTGGGGCAACGACAACCTGCTCCAGACCGACTTCTCGATTTCGGTCTTCGAGGCCGACAGCGACTCTCCGCGCATGAGCGTGGTGGGCATCGAGGACTACTGCGGCGGCGGCCCCGACTGCGATACCGTGCCCACGCAGATGCCCGTCCCCGCGGACGCGAACATCGAAGGCTCGCAGGACCTTTCCTGCGACATATCCGGGAACACCGAGGGTCAGGGTGACTGTCACCTGCTGGTGGCGGACAGAGGCGACCAGAAGCTGTATGAGCTCTACCAGGCCAACAAGGACGGCGACGCCATCACCACACAGGCGATGTTCGTCTGGGACCTGACCAAAAAGTATCCCGAGAACCTGCGCGGAGAGCAGTGCACGAGTGCCGATGCCGCGGGTTTCCCCATCGCCGCGATGACGCCGACCGCGGACGAGGTGGCGTCCGGCAGTGTGGATCACGCGTTACGGTTCATCCTGCCCAACGACCGGATGAAGGCGGGCGTCTACGTGCACCCGGCGAGCCACGCGGGCGGACCCGAGAGCGCAGAGGCCGACGCGCCGCCCTACGGTGTCCGGTTCCGCCTGAAGCCGGACTTCGACGAATCGTCTTACTCCGATTCCGAGAAGGTGATTCTGAAGGCGCTCAAGACGCACGGCATGCTGCTGGCCGATGGCGGCGACATCGCTCTGACTTTCGCCGACGACCGCAACAACACCGCGAAATGGTCGGACCTCGGCATCGACGCGCAATCGTTCACCGACATCGGCGTGGACCAGTTCGAGGTCGTCGAGTTGGGGGAGGAGATCCCTCTCACCTACGACTGTGTGCGTAACCCGTGACGGTCGGCTACTGGCCCGGTTGACCCATGTGCATCCCGAGTTCGGCGCGGGAATGGATGCCGAGCTTGCGGTAGATGCGTGCGAGGTTCGACTCGACGGTCTTCGGGCTGATGAACAGTTCGGCGGCCACATCCCGGTTGGTCATGCCCGAGGCCGCCAGCTCTGCGACCCGCTGCTCTGACGGGCTGAGGTTGGACATCCGGCGGGTTCCGACGTCGGCGCGGGCGAGTTCGGCGCGGGCCCGGTCGGCCCACAACCGGGTGTTGAGATCCTCGAACGTCTTCAAGGCCTCGCGCAAAGTGGTTGCGGCCTGGTCCTTTTGACGTTGCCGACGCAGCAGTTGGCCTGCCAGCAGCTGGGTGCGGGCCCGCTCGAACGGCATGGGCAGCCGGTCGTGCTCGGCAAGGGCCTCGTGCACGGTGCGGTTGGCGCCGTCGACGTCGCCCTGCGCGGCGAGCATCATCGCTCTGCAACGTCCGCCGACCGCCCTCATCCACGGCCGGTCGAGTCGCCTCCCGTTGCGCTCGAACAGGGTGATCATCGGCTCCGCCTCCGCCAGCCTGCCGAGGTGGATGAGTGCTTCGGCGGCGTCGGGCACGTAGGAGGCGTTGATGATCTCCGTGGAGTCAGGAAAGAGACCGAGCATCGGCATCAGCGGCGCAACGGTGGTGAGCGCGGCCTCGTAGTTGCCCAGCGACAGTTCGAGGAAGCCGAGCATCGTCACCGGCCACTCGCCGAGCCTGCGTGATCCGCATCGCTGGCTCGCCGCAAGGGCCTCGGTGACGTCGCGGCGGACGGACTCTTCGTCGCCGGCGTACGCGGCGACGGCGGCGCGCACGGTGAGTGCGACCGACAAGGGCAGGTCGCCGTTGAGCTGATGTGCCCGCTCGACGGTGTCCTCGGCGATGAGGGTCGCGTCGGCCATCGCGCCGCGCCAGATGTCGATGAGCACGGAGTGGAAGTCGATGAACGAGAGCTCGCCCTCTTCGCCGCGTTCGATGCATCGACGGCGAATCGACCGCATCTCGCGGCACGCCTGGTCCAGCTCCCCGGTCCAGGCCAGCAGCAACGAACGCTGGACGCGCGGGCTGAAGGCGGACGAGACGTCGGCGCTGCGATCCTCCAATTCCACCGCGCGTTCGATGTTGCGCTCGTCGAGCCCGTCGCCCCGCATGAAGTGCAGCATCGCCCGCATTCCGAGTGCCTGGCTGAGCGCGTGCGGGTCACCGAGTTCGGTGGCGCTCGAGACGGCCTGCTCGATGCGCTGGACAGCGACCTCCATGCGGCCCGCGTTCACCGACGCGAAGGACAGCGACACCAGGATCGCCACGCGCTGAGCGAGTTCGTCGGCCACGTCGTCCAGCGCCAGCTCGAGAAGGTCGGCGGCTTCGTCGAAGCTGTCGTTGAGCGAAGCCACCAGTGCCAGCACGGTGTACGCCTCCGCGCGCCGCGGCCCCGCCTCGAGCCGCGAGATCGTGTCCTGCAGAAGCGCCCTGGCCCGTGCGGGCTCGCCCGCATCGAAATGGTGTGCGGCAGAGAGGATCCGCCGTTCAGGGGTGCCACCTCCGAGACCGATGGCCAGGTCCAGCAGTTCGGCCGCGGCGGCGGGCGCTCCGCGGCTGCGCGCTATGTCGGCGGCCTCGTCGAGCGACATCAACGTCAACTCGTCGCCGTAGGTCGCCGCCATCGCGAGATGGCGGGCCTTCAACTCCGGCTCCTCGACGATCTCCGCCAATTTCCGGTGCATGGACCGGCGGTGCGCGGGTGTCACGTCGGTGTAGAACCCCTTGGCCAGCAGGGGATGGGCGAAACGCAGCCGATGCCCGTCGATACCCACGATGCCCTTGCCTTCGACGTCCTCCAACTGTGCGACCACGTCGCCGGCGTCGATGCCGGTGGCACGCGACACCAACTCGACGGTCGGCGCCGCATGACATGCCATCGCCAGCAGCACGTCGCGTGCCGACTCGTCGAGGCTGCCGATGCGGGCCCGGACGAGTTCGGTCAGCGTCATCGGCAACGGCAGGTCGACGCCCCGCATCTCGCCGTCCATCGCCCGCGCCAGTTCGAGGGCGTAGAACGGATTGCCTCCCGAAACCTCTTGGATCCGAACGATTGCCGGCCGCGAGAGCGACCGTCCCAGCCGTCCGGTGATGACGGCGTTCAAACCGCCGAGGCTCAAGGGGCGCAGCCGAATCCGCTGCACCGCGTCGGGCGCAGGCAGCTGCAACCACGATGCCGCGCCGCCTCGATCGTCGGATTCGGTTCGGACAGTGCCGAATACGCCGACGTTCGCCGAGAGCCTTCGTGCCGCGAACGCGATGACGTTTCGGCTCGACGGGTCGAGCCATTGCAGATCGTCGATCGCCACCAGGACGGGGGACCGCTCGGCGAGCAGTTCGAGCACCGACAGGAACCCCGCGCCCACCGCGCGCTGGTCGGTGGTCATGTCCTCGGCCTCGGCCCGCAGCAGGACGCGATCGATCGCGCGGCGCTGCGGGGTCGGCAAGTCGGTCACCACGGCGGGGTCGACGTTCGAGAGCAGGTCGGCGAGCGACGTGTACGCGAGTACGGACTCCGCTTCGGCGGGCCGCGCCGACAACACCAGGAAGCCCTGCTGCTGGGCCTGTTCCACCGTCGACAGGCACAGCGTCGTCTTGCCGATACCGGGCTCGCCCTCGGCGATCAAGCAGGCGGGCCCCGCAGCCGCGATGCTCAAGAAAGCCCCGACCGCTCGGCCCTCCTCGGGTCGGCTCACGACACGGCTGGGCACCCGGTGAGTATCGCAAGAGATTTTGCTGTGCGCGCCTCAGATGGTGATATTGACCTCGCTATCCGCAGAACGAAGAGCCTGATCAAGGTTGCGGAGCAATATTTTTCGTCGCACGTACATCCGACACCCGGAGTTGGTCGACTGCTCACGTCCCAGATACGTGTCGGTGGCACCCTCGCGACGTGTGGGTGGGCTGGTCCTCGAGCCGAGAAAACCTCGCCGGACGATTCCACGGGTTCTGTGCAGCGGTGGTGTCGCATCTACCATTCGGAATCAAATCGCTTGTGGCGCCCACGTTTTTGGGCTTTGTGCTGATCAACAGCTTCACCTTCGGCGTCGATCTGTTGGTGCTGTCGGCTCTGCATGCGGGTCTGCGGGTCCCGTTCCCTGCGGCCGTCACGGTGGCATATGCGTGCGCTTTCGCGCTGAGCTATTACCTCAACCGCACCATGAACTTCTCCTCCCACGCCCCCGTCGGACCGCAGTTGCTCATCTACGTCGTGGTCGTCGCGGTCAACTATCTGGCGTTCATCCTCGGCGTCTCCAGTGCGCTGACGGCTGTGGGCGTCGACTTCCGCTTGGCACGAATCCTGGCAGGTGCCTGTGAGGCGGTGTTCATGTACAGCGCCATGCGCTGGCTGGTCTTCCGTCGTTGGGGTCGACCGCTAGCGCCGACTGCGCGACGGAAAAGGGTCGTTGCCGAAATCGATCTGGGCCGCGGGGTTCGCGACGGCGGTCACGACCGCTGAGCCGAACGCCCCGATGCGGTCGAACATCGTGGCCGTGCCGACCGAGATGCCGTCCGATGCCCAATGGGAATCGGCCTGCACGCCCATCCATTCATCGACGGGCGGCCGGGCCATCGCGACGGTGAGGTCGCCGTTGATGTAGCCGACACCCGCAGAGCCGAGATTCGTTACGAGGCTGGTGCCTTCGGCGACCATCGCCCCGCGGACGAATGGCGTGTTCTCCTGCCCGGCGACCACATCGATCATCCGGTTGACGAACCGCTTCCTGGCGGTGTGCTGGTGCTCGGCGATGCCCTTGGTCCAGCCGACCCCGTCGCTGCCCATGTAGGAGAGCCCGGCGCCACCCAGCTCGTCCGGCCAGGTGAAGTCCGTCGCCGAGGTCCACTCCTCGCCGCGCGGCGACTCCGACCGGCGGTATGCGACCATGGTCGCGCGCACCACGACGACACCGTCCTGGCTGATCTCGCATTCCGCGTTGCGCACCCGGCGGCCGTCCCTGACAAGCGTCACCTTCGTGGTGGTCGGCACGCCGCGGGCAGCCTTGAACAGGTCGACGGTCAGCCGGGCGGGCAGGAAGTCGGGGAGCCCGAACTTGTCCTCCAGTGCGCGCGCGGCGAGCCCGACCAGCGCCGGACCGTTGAGGTGATCGGGTCCCCAGTGGCTCTGCGCAAACTCCGTCGGCAGATAGCGGTCCTCGCCGGCCTGCGTGAAGTGTGCTGCCCGTTGCGCCATCGGGGCATCGTTTCACAGCGGCTGCAGGCGGCCCGGCTGGGCAAGCCGCACAGGTTTCTGACAGACTGAGCGCCGAGGGGAGTATTCCTTCGCCGCGGTGTCGTCATCACGTCGTCCGTCATCGGACGACCGGCTCGCGGGCCGCGCGGTTGGCGGAAGAGACCTCGGGCGTTTTGGCGACCGGAGGACCCGTACATGCACGTAACCCAACTCGAGTGGATCATCACGCTGGCCGTGACGATCGCCGTCCTGCTCTTCGACGTGGTCGTGATCGGCAGGCGGCCCCACGAGCCGAGCAAGCGTGAACTCGTGACGGCCCTGTCGATCTACATCGGGCTCGCGGTGGCGTTCGGTATCTGGGTCTGGTCCTTCCACGGCGGCCAGTACGGCGTCGAGTTCTTCGCTGGCTGGCTGACGGAGTACAGCCTGTCGGTGGACAACCTGTTCATCTTCCTGATCATCATGGCCAGCTTCAACGTGCCGAAGAAGTTCCAGCAGCAGGCGCTTCTGGTGGGCATCATCATCGCGCTGATCTTCCGCGGCATCTTCATCGCGCTCGGCGCCGTCGCCATCAACCAGTTCTCGTGGGTGTTCTACATCTTCGGCGCATTCCTGCTCTACACCGCGATCAACCTGGCCCGCGACACCGACCACGACGATGACGCGGACAACCTCGTGGTCCGGTTCGCGCGCAACCACCTGTCGCTGACCGACAAATGGGAGGGTCTGAAGCTCTGGATCAAGGAGGACGGCAAGCGGCTGATGACGCCGATGTTCCTGGTGATCATCGCGCTCGGCACCACCGACCTGATCTTCGCGCTCGACTCGATTCCCGCGATCTACGGCCTCACCCAGGAGCCCTACCTGGTGTTCACCGCGAACGTGTTCGCGCTCATGGGCCTACGGCAGCTGTACTTCCTGCTCGGTGACCTGCTCAAGCGGCTGGTCTACCTGTCGCAGGGGCTCGCGTTCATCCTCTTCTTCATCGGCGTGAAGCTGATCCTGCACGCGCTGCACGAGAACGAGCTGCCGTTCATCAACGGCGGCGAGCACGTTCCGGTGCCGGAGATCCCAACGCTGGCGTCGCTCGGCGTCATCATCGTCACACTGGTCATCACCACGGTCGCGAGCCTCTACAAGACGCGCGTCCAGGACAAGAAGGCCTCCGACGCCAGAGAAGCGGACGCCGCCGAGACGGACACCGCCGAGGAGGACGCTCCGCGCGCCTGACGCCGGGGCTTCATTAAGTCAGTCGATTGATTTAGCGTGGTGCGGGTGAGCGGCCCGTCTCCCCTTCGCCAGGTCATCACCGGTGCGTCGATCGGCAACGCCGTCGAGTGGTACGACTTCGCGATATACGGCTTCCTCGCCACGTTCATCGCCGCGAACTTCTTCCCCGCGGGCAACGAGACAGCGGCACTGCTGAACACGTTCGCGATCTTCGCGGCCGCGTTCGTGATGCGACCGCTCGGCGGCCTGGTGTTCGGCCCGCTGGGGGACCGCATCGGCCGCCAGAGGG
>DATEIG010000404.1:0-4623 GCA_035279185.1 Mycobacterium sp. | reverse complement strand
GTGCCGAGCATGTCACCGGTGGTGTCCAGCAGCATGTTGCCGTCCCCGTCGAGCGTCTTCTGCGCCACCCCGGTCACCTGGTCCGGGCCGATCGCAACGACGAACGCCCACACCGTGATTGCGTAGAACGCGCCGATGATGATCACCGCCGCATACGTGGCGCGGGGGATGGTCCGCTCAGGGTCGCGCGCCTCGTCGCGGAACACGGCCGTCGCCTCGAATCCGATGAAGCCGGTCAGGGCGAACAGGATCGCGATACCGATCGTGCCCTGCGTGAAGACACCCGGGTCGAAGGACGCGAATGTGATGCCCCCAGGGCCCGGGTTGGCGACCATCACGATGTCGAGGATCACCACGATGCCGATCTCGAGCGCCAACGCGACGCCGAGCACCTTCGCGCTCAGCTCGATGTGCCGGTAGCCGAGGACGGCGACGATCGCGAGCACGGCGAACGCGTAGACCGGCCACGGGATCGTCGGGCCGCCGTAGTGGTTCACGGTGTCGGAGATCGCCCACCCGATGTAGCCGTAGATGCCGATTTGTATTGCGGTGTAGGCGATCAGCGCGACGACCGCGATGCCCTTGCCCATCCGCTCACCGAGGCCCACGGTCACATAGGAGAAGAACGCGCCCGCCTCGGGCACATACGGGGTCATCGTCACGAACCCGATGCTGAACACCAACAGCACCAGGGCGGCGATGACGAATCCCACGGGCGCGCCCGCGCCGTTGCCGAGCCCCATGGCCAGCGGCATGTTGCCGCCGATCACGGTCAGCGGGGCGGCCGCTGCCACAACCATGAACACGATCCCGACGGGGCCGAGATGCCCGGTCAAGCGACGCCCCTCGGTTTGGGTGGATGTGGTCATGAGTTCTCCTGGGATCGACGGGTGGATAGCAGTGCTTGGCGTAATAGCCCGTGGTCGATGGCGTGGGCGGTGAAGCCGTTGCGGCCGGTCATGGTCGTCGCAGCCACCATCGCGTTGACGATGGCTTCCTCGGTGGCCTCGATGGTGAGATCGAACAGCCGAGTCATCAACTGCGGGGCCACCATTCGCAGCGGGACCTCGGGTCGCGCAGTGCCCGCGTCCTCGTCCCACGCGTAAGGCGGGATACCGCGGTTGCCGGTGGAGAACGCCAGCATCAGGTCGCCGCTGTACTGCTCGCCTGTCCCGCCGAGGCGGCTCACCGCGAGCGCGGAACGCTGCGCCAGCCGCGTGCACTGATGGGGGAGGAGTGGGGCGTCGGTGGCGACGACGACGATGATCGAACCTGAGCCCGGCTCGTAGCGGGCAGGCAGGTCCGGCAGCGGCACCTGCGACGGGCCGATCATGTCGCCGACGGGTGTGCCGTTGATCCGAAGACGTTCGCGCCGGCCGTGATTCGCTTGAACCAGCACTCCGACGGTGTATTGACCGGCGGCCGTGTCCGTGACGCGCGAGGCGGTGCCGATGCCCCCCTTGAAGCCGTGGCAGATCATGCCGGTCCCGCCGCCGACGTTGCCCTCGGCAGGCGCCGCCGACGAGGCGTTGTCCAATGCGGACCGCACATGCTCGGGCCGCACGTGAAAGCCGTTGATGTCGTTGAGAAGACCGTCGTAGGTTTCGCCGACCACCGGCAGCGACCAGTAGAGGCCCTCGCCGCGGGCGCGAACCTGTGCCGCCACCAGCTCGTCACGCACCACGCCGACGCTGTGCGTGTTTGTCAGCCCGATCGCGGACGTCAGCTCGCCGGATTCGCGGATCCATTCCAGCCCGGTCAGTTCACCGCTGCCGTTGAGGCGGTGGGAGCCTGCGAAGACGGGTTCGGTCCAGATGTCGTCATGCGGGACGACGACGGTGACGCCGGTGTGCACGGCGGGCGTCCCGTCGGCGTCGAGGGTGGTGTGCCCGACCCGCACGCCTGCGACGTCGGTGATGGCGTTGGCCGGGCCGGTGGGGTGTTCCCCGATGACGACGCCGAGGTCTCTGGCACGCACTGCTGTCGCTCGATTCTCCCTGAGTTTTTTTCCTAAGTGGAAAAGAACTATGCGCCGGTGTGACCCAGGACGCAAGAGGAAGGGCAAAATAGGAGGAACTCCCACCGAGGCGCGACACGAATGATCAGGAGACGACGAGGCCATGGCACGGCCGAACCGCCAGGTAGAACGGCGTGGCGACATCATGGACGCCGCCATCGCGCTGATCGAGCGCCACGATCTGGCGACGCTGAAACTGTCCGACCTTGCCGCCGAGCTGGGCCTGACGACGAACGCGGTGCGCTACTACTTCAAGGACATGGAGCAGCTGCTGTCGGAGCTGGCGCTGCGCTCAGACGTCCGCTTCTACGACGACCGGCTCCGCCTGCGCACTGAGCACGACGACCCCCGCGAGCAGCTCACGCGCACGATGGCGGCCGGGCTGCCGACCGGCCCCGAGGACGCCGAGTGGCGCGCGATCTGGCGGGCGGTGCTCTCGGCGGGCTTCGAGCTCGACCGGCGCCGCGACGTGCAGGGGATCTACCACCACCAGGTCGACCTCTACACCGACCTGTTGGAAGCCGGCGCCGATCGCGGCGTGTTCCGACTTCAGAACCCCGCGCACGACATCGCGATGTCGATCATGTCGATGGAGGACTACTTCGGGTACCGCATCGTGGCGCGCGATCCTCAGCTGAGCCGTGCCGTCGCACTACGGCTCATGCGTCAGTACGCCGAGCTGGCCGTCGGAGTGTCGCTACCCGAGATCGACTGAGCGCCAGAGCTACCCAGCCGCGTACAGCCGGGTGACCGCGTCGACCAGATCGTCCAGGCCGTGCGGTCGTTGATCCTGCCACCAGGCGAGGCGGACCGGGATGCGCGGGCCGTCCTTGATCGGCCGGTACGTCACACCGGGACGTGGGTGGTGGTGAGCGGTCGCCTCTGCGGTCGTCCCGACGCCGCGGCTGCCTGCAATGGCGTCGAGCCAGGAATCGACGTCGGTGGATTCGATGAATCGCGGCTGATGCTCGAAGGAGCGCCAGAGTTCACTGCTCGTCGTGCCGACGCGGGGATCGATGATCACGGTTCGTTCTGCGATCTCGGCCATGCTCACCTGTCTGCGCCGCGACCACTGCGGGTCATCGGAGGCGAATGCGACGAGCCGTCGCTCGAGCCCGACGATGACCGAAGCGAAGCGCTTCCCGTCGACCGACCGCCTCACGATCGCCACGTCGCACAGTCCCTCGGCCAGACCCGCGGTGGGTGAATTGTGCTTCACCAGCTGCAACTCCACCTCGTCGTTGCGCTGCGCCCAATCGCGCTGCAACCGCGCCGTGTGGCGACCGATGGCCGCCCAGGCATATCCGAGCCGCACGACACCGTGACGGCTGGTGAGGTACTCCGTGAAATTGTCCGCCTCGGCCAACACCCTGCGGGCGCGCGGCAGGAGCTGCTGTCCCGTGGCCGTCAGTTCACATCCCCGGGGGACTCGTCGCAGAAGTCGTTCTCCGACGGTCTTTTCCAGGCCCGCGATCGTCCGTGAGACGGCCGCCTGGGAAACATACAGTTGCGCCGCCGCATCCGTGAACGAACCCGCTTCAGCCGCCACGACGAAGAATCGCAGTTCTCGCAACGACCAATCCATAACCAGATCGTATGGCACGACTACAACTTGCACTGTGCTTATGGCTCGAACAGTCCTACGGTGGCCGCATGACCGCGCTCGATGAAACTCAACATCCGGTGTCCGCACCGGCCGTTCGGCGTCGGCGCGGCGCCGGAGTCGCCCTGATGCTGGGCAGCTCGGCGTCGAACCAAGTGGGGGCGGCGCTGGGAGCCATGGCCTTTCCGGCGATCGGTCCCGTCGGCGTCGTCGCGATACGCCAGTTCGTGGCCGCGTTCGTGCTGGCGGCGATTGCGCGACCGACGTTTCGCGGACTTCGCCGGAGTCAGTGGTTGCCGATTCTGGGCCTCAGCGTGGTGTTCAGCGTGATGAACCTGAGCCTGTATACCGCGATGAACCGGATCGGCCTCGGCCTGGCTGTGACGCTCGAGTTCGTCGGCCCGCTCACAGTCGCCATCGCCAGTTCTCGCCGCCCGGCAGACATCGCGTGCGCCGCGGCGGCGGGAATCGGGGTGGTGATGCTGACCAGCCCGGGTTACGCCACGGACTATGTCGGGGTTGGTCTGGCCTTGCTCGCCGCGGCGGGTTGGGCGTCCTATGTGTTGTTGAACCGCACTGTCGGCGAACGTCTGCCCGGCCTGCAGGGCACCGCCGTCGCCAGCGTTGTCACGGCCGCCGCCTGGACGCCGATAGCCGTCGGCTGGTTCGTCTTCCACACTCCGACCGCCACGGGCGTGCTGCTTGCCATCGCCTGCGGCGTGATGTCGTCGGTCGCGCCCTACGTCGGGGACCTGCTTGCCCTCCGCCGTGTACCTCCGCACGTGTTCGGCGTCTTCACCAGCATCAATCCTGTCTGGGCCGCCCTCGCCGGTTGGCTGGTTCTCCACCAGACTCTCGACGCGGGCGAATGGTTCGGCGTTGCGCTCATCGTGGGCAGCAGCGCGCTCGTGTCCGGCCGCGCTCTTCGCGTTTGACCCGCGTCACAGCATGTACTCCAGCTGCACCGGACCCTCTTCGTCGTCGCTGAGCACGCGATCGAGCA
>DATEIG010000403.1:0-7663 GCA_035279185.1 Mycobacterium sp. | reverse complement strand
GGGCTGAACCTCGCTCTCGCCGCCGATGTGCGCATCGCCGGTCCGGCGGCGCTGTTCGATCCCCGCTTCCAGAAGCTCGGCATTCACCCCGGCGGCGGTGCGACGTGGATGCTGCAGCGCGCTGTCGGCGTGCAGGCCGCTCGGGCGTCGCTGCTGTTCGGTATGCGCTTCGACGCCGAGGCGGCCGTGCGTTACGGCCTCGCGCTCGAGGTGACCGACGATCCCGTCGCCGCCGCCAAGGAACTGGCGGCCGGGCCTGCGGCAGCACCGCGCGACGTCGTTCTCGCCACCAAAGCCTCGATGCGAGCGACCGCCAACCCCGGCTCGATCGACCGCGACCAGCACAGCATTGCCGTGGACACCGAGTTGAAACCGCAAGCGGCGTCCATTCTCTCGCCGGAGTTCGCGCAGCGCCTCGCCGCCGCCAAACGCAAGTAGCCGCTAGCTGTCGAGCAGCGCCAGATCCGGCGCCTCGATCAACCGTCGCAGTTCGCCGAGGAACGCGGCGGCCTGCGCGCCGTCGGCGATCCGATGGTCGAAGGCGCACGTCACCGTCATCGTCGGCCGGGCCACGACGGCTCCGTCGACGACCACCGCCCTTGGCTTCAACGCTCCGATGCCGAGGATGGCGGCCTCGGGGTAGTTGATGACGGGCACGCCCTCATCCAGCCCGAGCGCGCCGAAGTTCGACACCGTGAACGTGGACCCTTGCAGCTCAGCGGGTTTCACGCTGCCTGCGCGCGACTCGTCGACGAGCCGGGCCACCGTCGTCGCCAATTCACGGGTCGACTTGTCCTGCGCATCCTTGACCACCGGCACGAGCAGCCCCCGCGGTGCGGCCACCCCGATACCGAGGTGGACGGCCGAGTGGATGTGAATGTGCGCTCCGCCCGCGGTGTCCACCCACGTCGAGTTGAAGATCGGATGACGTGTCAGCGCGATCGTCAATAGTCGCAGCGTCAGGACGAACGGTGTGATCGGCGGTCCATCCTCGCCGACGGCGTCACGCAGCCGGTCCCGCGTCGCCAGCAGGGCGGAACAGTCGACGTGGACGCTGGCATGCGCATCCGGAATCGTGCTGCGCGACAGCGTCATACGCTGGGCCATCGTCGCCTTCAGGCCGGTGACTCCGACGTCCTCTGCGGTCGCCTCCGGCTTGCCCGCAGCGGAGAGCACGTCGTCGCGGGTGACGATCCCGTCCACGCCGGAATCGGGCGCGAGCGTGCTCAGGTCGACGTGCAGGTCGGCGGCCAGCTTGCGCACCGGAGGCTTGGCGCGCGGTCGTCCCTCGGTCAGCGGGCGCCGTCGGCTCGTGTCCATCTCGTCGTCAGCGCCGTAGCCCACCAGCACGGCCTTGCGCGTGGGTCGTTGACCGTTCTGCTCGGCGGGCGCAGGAGCATCGGTCGCAATCCGCACCAGCACCGCACCGACGGCGAGTGTTTCACCCTCTGCCCCACCGAGTTCGACGATGCGGCCCGCGAACGGGCTCGGAATCTCGACCTCCGCCTTGTTCGTCTCGACCGTGCACAGCACCTGGTTGAGTGCGACGTCGTCGCCGACCGCCACGCTCCACCCCGTGATCGTCGCGTCCTCGAGGCCTTCCCCGAGGTCGGGAACGAGAAAGTCGCGGGTGTTCATGACTGCATCGCCTTCTCGACGCAGTCGAGCAGTCGGTCGACGCCGGGCAGCCACAGCTTCTCGAGCCGGGCGGGAGGATACGGTGTGTCGAACCCGGTGGCGCGCAGCACCGGAGCCTCCAGGTCGTAGAACAACTCTTCTTGGATTCTGGCCGCCAGTTCTGCGCCGAACCCGAGCGTGCGGGCGCCCTCGTGGATCACCACCGCGCGCCCGGTCTTGCCCACCGAGGCCGCGATGGTGTCGAAGTCGAGCGGGTTGAGCGACCGCAGGTCGACGACCTCCAGGTTCCAGCCGTACTGGTCGACCGCCAGATCGGCTGCGGCAAGCGCTGTTTGAACAAGTCCGCCGTAGCTGAGAACGGTCACGTCGTCGCCGATGCGGCGGACCGCGGCCCGGCCGATCGGCAGGCCGGGTGTGCTGGTGTCGACCTCCCCGCGCGACCAGTACCGCCGCTTCGGTTCGAGGAACACCACGGGGTCGCGGCCGGCGATCGAATGGCGCAGCAACCAGTAGGCATCCGAGGGTGTCGACGGCACCACGACCTTCAGCCCCGCGGTGTGCGCCCAGTAGGTCTCGGTCGACTCCGAATGGTGTTCCACCGCACCGATTCCGCCGAACGACGGAATGCGGATGGTGACGGGCATGTCGACGTCGCCGTGTGTACGAGTGCGGTACTTCGCCAGGTGGCTGACAATCTGGTCGAACGCCGGATAGGAGAACCCGTCGAACTGGATCTCAGGTACGGGAACGAATCCCCGGATCGCGAGACCGACCGCGATGCCGATGATCGCCGATTCGGCGAGCGGTGTATCGAAACACCGCCCGTCACCGAAGGTCTCGGCGAGGCCCTCGGTCACCCGGAACACCCCGCCGAGCGTCGCGACGTCCTCGCCGAAGACCAGGACACGGTCGTCGGCGGCCATCGCGTCGTGCAGCGCGCGGTTGATCGCTGCCACCATCGTCAGGTCGGTCACCGTCGGCACCGGCATGAACAGTGGCGGCTCGTGGGCGTCGTCACCGTATCCGGCCGGCCGCTCGATGATTTGCGTCATGTCAGGCCTCCTTCGCCAGTTCGACCATCAGCTGGTCGCGCTGGTCCCGCAGCGCCGGGGTGATGTCGGCGTAGACGCTGTCGAACAGCTCGCCGACGTCCATGTCCGGGGTGTTGATGATTGCGTCCCGTAATTCCGCGCACAGCCGCGCCGCCCGGGTCTCGACGCGATGATCCAGCCGGTCGCTCCACACGCCGAGGTGCTGTAAGTGATTGCGATAGCGGGGAATCGGGTCCAGCGCTGCCCACTTCTCGACCTCGTCGGCGGACCGGTAGCGGGTCGGGTCGTCGGAGGTGGTGTGCGGGCCGAGTCGGTAGGTGACGGCCTCGATGAGGGTCGGGCCGCCGCCTCTGCGCGCCCGTTCGGCGGCCGCTGCCATCACCGCATAGCACGCCAGCACGTCGTTGCCGTCGACGCGGATGCCGGGCATGCCGTAGCCGATCGCGCGATGCGCGATCGACGGCCCGGCCTGCTGCTTGTTGACCGGCACCGAGATCGCCCACTGGTTGTTCTGCACGAAGAACACACACGGCGCCTTGTACACCGCGGCGAAGTTGAGCGCTTCGTGCGCGTCGCCCTCGCTCGTCGCGCCGTCCCCGAGATAGGCGACCGTCATCGAGTCCTCGCCCAGGCGCTGCGCGGCCATCGCGGCGCCGACCGCATGCAGGCCGTGGGTGCCGATCGGAATGGCGATCGGCGCGACGCACTTGTCGGTGAATTCGAGGCCGCCGTGCCAGCGGCCCCGCCACACCGCACCCATCTGCGCCGGCGTGATGCCGCGCAGCAGGAACGCGCCGATCTCGCGGTACTGCGGAAACAGCCAGTCGGTCTTGCGCAGGCACGCCGCAGACCCGATCTGGGCGGCCTCCTGGCCGCGGCACGAGGCGAACAGCGCCAACTCACCTTGTCGCTGCAGGTTGACGAATTCCCCGTCGAGGGCCCGGGTCACCGCCATCAGCTCGTAGAGCCAGGCCAGCGTCTCGGGTGGATGATCTCGGCGATACCGGGTCTCGGTGGTCGGCGTCCCGTCGGGGGCGACCAGTTGAATCGGCTCCAGCTCGACGTCAACTGACGTCAGGGGTGCCTGAATGGACCCTGCCATACCGCCTCCTAGGGTCACTGACGACGGATCGCGCCGTCAGGCGACTGAGGTGCTCAGCACGGAGGCGGTTGGAGCAAAACCCCTGGTGAGGGGCCGCCGGCTAGGTGCCAGGGTGAGGCGCTAGCTGGACGATGCGCTCTGCCCGCCGCAGCACTGGGGCATCCACCATTATGCCTTCGAATTGGAAGACGCCGCGTTCCCCGCGAGCCGTGTCGAGGACCCGGCGCGCCCAGTCCGTCTGGTCGGCCGTCGGCGTATAGGCGTCGCGGATGACCGCGACCTGCGTCGGGTGGATGGCGACCTTGGCGTCGAAGCCGACCGCGACCGCGTCGTCGGCCTCGCCGCGCAGGCCGTCGAGGTTCCTGATGTCGAGGTACACGGAGTCCAGCGCCATCCGCCCGTACGCCTTGGCCGCGAGCAGCGTCTGCGAGCGCACGTGCTTCGCGACGTCGCGGTAGCTGCCGTCGGGCCATCGGTTGGCAGTGCCGCCGGTCACCGCAAACAGATCCTCGGCGCCCCACATCAACGCGAAGGCGTTGTCGATGCGCGCGAGTTCGTTGACGACGACAGCGCCGAGTGGCGTCTCGATCAGCACGACGACGTCGAGCGGCGCGAGGTCGCGGATCTGCTGCGGATCCTCGGTCTTGGCCAGCATCACGGTGCTGTATTTCGTCTTCGCCAGCGCTTCGAGGTCGGCCGCGTGGTCATCGGTCGCCGCGGGGTTCACCCGGACGACCGTGCGGTCCGGGTCGAGCGGGGTCTCGATGAGGGCGGCGCGGGCCTGCTCGCGGTCTTTGGCCGCGACACCGTCCTCGAGGTCGAGGATCACAACATCTGCGGCCGCGGCCGCCTTGGCGAAGCGTTCGGGTCGGTCGGCCGGGCAGAACAGCCAGCCGGGCCCGGTCTCAGCTATAGCCATTTCGCTCCTCGCGTGCGCGGCGCCATCAGCCGTCCCCCTCAGGACGCTTGCGCACCATGGTTTTTCGCGAAGCCGTGGCGACGACATCGCCGTGCTGGTTGCGGCCGGTGTGAGCGAAGGTGACGATGCCCTCCCCCGGCCTGCTCTTCGATTCGCGCTTGTCGGTGACTTCGGTTTCGGCGTACAGCGTGTCGCCGTGGAACAGCGGCTTGGGGAAGGCGACTTCGCCGAAGCCGAGGTTGCCGACGATGGTGCCCTGGGTGAGTTGGGCGACTGACAACCCGACGAGCGTCGACAGTGTGAACATCGAGTTGACCAGCCGCTGGTTGAACGGCGGCAGCGCATCGGAGAAAGCGGCGTCGAGGTGTAGCGCCTGCGTGTTCATCGTGAGCGTGGTGAACAGGACGTTGTCGGCCTCGGTGATGGTCCGACCGGGCCGGTGTTGGTAGAGCACGCCTGGCTCGAACTCCTCGAACCACAGGCCACGCTGGACTATGACTTTTCGGGACCGTTCCTGTCCCGTCACAGGCCTGCCTCGCGCGCGATCAGCATCAGTTGCACTTCGGTTGTCCCTTCACCGATTTCGAGGATCTTGCTGTCGCGGTAGTGCCGCGCGACCGAGTACTCGTTCATGAAGCCGTAGCCACCGAACACCTGCGTGGCATCGCGCGCGTTGTCCATCGCCGCCTCGCTGGCAACGAGCTTGGCGATCGCGGCAGCCCTCTTGAACGGCTTGCCCGCCAACATCAGTGCCGCCGCGTCGTAGTAGGCGGTGCGCGCGGAATGCGCGCGGGCCTCCATCCGGGCGATCTTGAACGACACCGCCTGATAGGTGCCGATCGCCGCGCCGAACGCCTCGCGTTCCTTGGCGTACTTGACACATTCGTCGACGCAGCCCTGCGCCGCGCCCACCGACAGCGCCGCGATCGCGATGCGGCCCTCGTCGAGGATGCGCAGGAAGTTCGCGTAGCCGCGGCCGCGCTCACCGAGGAGATTCTCTGCGGGCACGCGGACGTCGTCGAAGCTCAGCGGATGGGTGTCCGAAGCATTCCAGCCGACCTTGTTGTAGGCGGGCTCGGCGGTGAAGCCGTCCGTGGGCACCGGCACGAGGATCGACGAGATCTCCTTGCGGCCGTCGGATTCCCCTGTGACCGCGGTGACCGTGACCAGCTTGGTGATGTCGGTGCCGCTGTTGGTGATGAACTGCTTGCTGCCGTTGATGACCCAGTGGCCGTCGTCCATCTTCGCCGTGGTCTTGGTCGCGCCCGCATCAGTGCCGCCGCCTGCTTCTGTCAGGCCGAACGCACCGAGCGCCTTGCCACTGGCCAACAGCGGCAACCACTCCTGCTTCTGCTCCTCGCTGCCGAACCGGTAGACCGGCATCGCGCCGAGCGAGACGCCCGCCTCGAGTGTGATGGCCACGCTCTGGTCGACCTTGCCGAGTTCCTCGAGCGCCAGACACAGCGCGAAATAGTCGCCGCCCATACCCCCGTACTCCTCGGGGAAGGGCAGACCGAACAGCCCCATATCCGCCATCCCGGAGACGACTTCGTAAGGGAACGAGTGCTCTTCGTCGTGCTTGGCGGCGACGGGCGCGACGACGCTTTGCGCGAAGTCGCGGACGGTCTTGGCAAGCTGCTCGTAATGATCGGGCAGCATGCCGGTGGCGAGAAACTCACTCATGACTCTTCGGCTTTCTCACTAGCTGTAATTCGGGCCAATGGCTGGCCCACCTTCACCTGGTCGCCGACGGCGACGAGCAGTTCGACCATGCCGTCGACGGGCGCGGTCAGTGCATGTTCCATCTTCATCGCCTCGACCGCGACGACGACCGCGCCGGAGGTGACGGAGGCACCGTTCTCGACGCCGACGGCCACCACGGAACCCGGCATGGGGCTGACGAGTTCGGCGTCGCCACTGTGTTCGTCGTCGGGGCGCACCGGCGCTTCGCGCACCTCGTCGATGACCACGGTGTGCCCCTCGCGTGCGAGCCAGATCTGCCGATCCGATGCGGCGACGAGATAGTCGGTGCGCAGGCCGTCGAGCGTCACCAGCAGCCTGTCGTCGACGAGACTCGCTGTGAGCGTGTGGGTTTCACCCTCCTCGACGACAGCGGTCGCCGACAGGGGTGTGCCCGTCAGGTGCACGTGGTCGGTCCGCTCGCCTGCGTGGAATCGCACGGTCGTGGGGGCGTGCTGCCCGATGCGCCAGCCCGACGGCACCTCCCAGAGGCTGCAGGCGGGCACCGGCCAGTTGCGCAGCCACTTGTAGGCTGCGGCGGCGATCAGCTCGTCGTCACCCGGTTGTGCCGCGGCGAAATCCGGTGTCCTGCGGTCCAGCAGGCCGGTGTCGAGGCGCCCTGCGAGCACGTCGGGATCGGCGAGCAGGAAGCGCAGAAACTCGACGTTCGTGGTCACGCCGAGCACCGCCGTGTTCGACAGCGCGCGATCGAGGGCGCGCAGCGCACCTGCCCGGTCGGTGGCGTGGGCGATCACCTTGGCCAGCATCGGGTCGTAGTCGCTGCCCACCACGGTGCCGTCGGCAAGACCGGAGTCGGCGCGTACGCCGAGGCCGCCCGGTTCCGCGAGCGCGAGCACCTGACCGCCGGTGGGCAGGAAGCCGTTGGCGGGATCCTCGGCGTACACACGCGCTTCGATCGCGTGTCCCGTCATCGTGATGTCATCCTGCGCAATAGGCAGCTTCTCCCCCGCCGCGACGCGCACCTGGAGCTCGACGAGGTCAATGCCGGTGACCATTTCGGTGACGGGGTGCTCGACCTGCAGGCGGGTGTTCATCTCCATGAAGAAGAATTCGTCGGGCCGGTCGGCGGACACGATGAACTCGACGGTGCCCGCGCCGGTGTAGTCGACACTGCGGGCGGTGTCACACGCGGCGGCGCCGATGCGCGCCCGCGTCGGCGCATCCAACAGGGGTGACGGCGCTTCCTCGATC
>DATEIG010000402.1:0-2131 GCA_035279185.1 Mycobacterium sp. | reverse complement strand
GGCCACCGGGCGGCTCCAACCAGTCGACGGTCCCGTTGCCGTGCAGCAGTATGCCGGGATGGCCCGCGCGCACGGCGCGGAACTGCGACCCCTCCGGCGGGATGGCGAGGCTCAGCACCGTTGCGAAGATGCCTTTGCCTGAGCGTTCGGTGCGAAGGATCCGTTCGAGTTCGCGCATCCGGTCGGGGCCGCGCAACCCGGCGAACGTGAGCGCGCGCCACGCGATCCTCAGGGCCACGCCCAGCGCCGCCTCGTCGGGGCCGTGGCCTGCGACGTCGCCGATCATCACGTGGACGGTCCGGTCCGGAGTCTGGACGAAGTCGTAGAAGTCGCCGCCGAGCAGCGCATTCTCCCGGCTGGGCACATACCTCGAGATGATCTCGACACCCGGATTGTCGAGCAGCAGCGGCGACGGCGACAGTCCCCGTTCGAGGCGGGCGTTCTCCATGGCGCGCAGCTGGCTGGCGTGCAGCGCGACCGCAGTGGCCTCGGCTCGTTTGCGCTCGATCGCGTACAGCACGGCCCGCCGCAGCATCTCCGGTTCGACACGACCCTTGACCAGGTAGTCCTGTGCGCCGGAGGCGACCGCCGACATCCCGAAGTGTTCGTCGGAGAGCCCGGTGAGCACGACGATCGGAATGTTGGGGTCGGCGCCCCTGATGCGTTCGAGCGCCGCCATACCGCTGGCGTCGGGCAGATTGAGGTCAAGCAGCACGCAGTCCGGTTGCGCGAGTGCCAGCTGGCGTTCGGCATCGGACAGTGACTGGGCCCAGTCGCAGGTGATGTCGGCGGCGGCGTCGGCGATCAGCTCTTCGACCAGGATGGCATCGCCACGGTCGTCCTCGACGAGCAGCACAGACAACCGGTGCCCGCCCGCGGTCCGGGCCGAAGCGGGATCTCGGGCAGGGTTCGTCTGCGGCTCAGCTGGCGCGCGCATGGGTAATCACGTCCTTCACATAACGTCACCCGGTCGCGCGACCTTCTGCTTCAGTGACAACGCCTCAGAGGATACCCAGCCGAGGTGTGGGCCGCCGCACACTGGTCCCCGCGGGTTTCTTATCGTGACTCCATGAGCACCGATGCGGATCGCGTCGCCGATCTCGCCACCAAGGTCGTCACCGATCACGACCCGAAGTCCGTCCCCATCCCCGAATTCCTCGGCGCCTGCTATGACGCGGGGCTGTCGTGGGTGCACTTTCCCGAAGGCCAGGGCGGGCTCGGGGTCTCCAGGGGTCTGCAGGCCGTCGCGGACAACATCCTGCAGGGTGCGGGCGGTCCCGTACCCCTCGGGCTGAACCCGATGGGCTACGGCATGGCGGCGCCGACGATCCGGGAGCACGCGCAGAGCGAGGACGTCAAGAAGCAGTGGCTGCGGCCGCTGGCGACCACCGACGACCTCTGGTGTCAGCTGTTCTCCGAGCCGGGCGCAGGGTCCGATCTCGCCGGGTTGGCCACCTCGGCGGTCCCCGACGGTGACGAGTGGGTCATCAATGGCCAGAAGGTGTGGACCAGCCTGGCCCATCGCGCGCGCTGGGGTCTGCTGCTCGCCCGCACCAATCCCGATGTGCCGAAGCACAAGGGCCTGACCTACTTCGTCATCGACATGCACGGCGAGGGCGTCGAAACGCGGCCGCTGCGGCAGATGACCGGGCAGGCGGAGTTCAACGAGGTCTACTTCACCGACGCGCGGATCCCCGACAAGCACCGGCTCGGCGAGATCGGCAACGGCTGGAACGTCGCGATGACCACGCTGATGAACGAACGCACGGCGCTGGGCGGCAGCGGTAGCAGGCGCGGCGCGGGCACGATCTCGGAGGCGGTGTCGCTGTGGGCGTCGCGTCCGCACCGGCAAACGCCGGTTCTGCGCGACCGGCTCGCCCAGCTGTGGCTGCGGTCGGAGGCGCAGCGCCTCACGTCGGTACGGTCGCGCGCGTCCGCCGGTGTCGGAGGCCCCGGTCCTGAGGGTTCGATCGGCAAGCTGGTCGGCGCGGAGCTCAACCAGCAGATCTACCAGTTCTGTATGGATTTCCTCGGGCCGGAAGGAATCCTGTACCACGGCTATGACAGCGGCGCCCGGATCGGCGAGAAGGATTGGCAGGGCCCGATCCAGCAGCGGTTCCTGCGCAGCCGT
>DATEIG010000401.1:0-13131 GCA_035279185.1 Mycobacterium sp. | reverse complement strand
GGGGATGGTCGCGTCGAACAGCACATCGATCGCGTCGACGAAGACGGTGTCCGGCGGATCGGACGCCGCCGAAAGCGGGTATACCCGAACACGTTTCCCGTAGGACACCGCATCGGCGATGTCGTGCTCAGAGCCGCCGCGATAGTTCGATCGCAGTAGCGCGTAGGACTTGTACGTCGGCGACGGTGCGGGGATGTATCCGTCGGGAACACGGTCCGCGTGGTCGGGCGGCAGGATCAGGTACCGACCGCCCGCGCCCTTGTCGACGCCCGCGACCCCCACGTCGGCGATCGCGGTCTGCCAGCAGTCGTCGATCGAGCCGACGATCGCGCCGTCATCGGCTGGCGGGACCTCCAACACGACCGGACCGACCTCGGCCGTGTCGAAGAACGGCATGACATAGATGGTGTCGGGGTTGGGCGTGAGGGTCTGGTTCTTCCAGCCGACCGGCCGCGACCAGAACACGATCTGGTTGGCCGACCCGCCCAGCTTGACCATCTGGCGGCGCATCAGCTCGAAGTTGACCGCGGGCATCCCCCAGATCACCGCCTCGATGGCACGGCGGTGCACTGCCCGGTCGGCGATCTCCGCCGGGTTCGACGGCGGACCCGCTGCCGACTCCGGTCGCTGCCACAACGTTCGCATTTCGGTGCTCCCACGTCGCGATTCCGCCATTCAACCGCAGGTCAGCGCGGATCGCGCGGAATTGTCGTACACCCAGATATACTCGAACACATGTTCGAAGACTGGGCGCCGACGGAGCTGGTGGTCGCCATCGCCGATTCGCAGCGCCAGGAGTCGATTCTGACGGCACAGCGGATGGCGGCCGTCGCCGAATTGTTGGCTCAGCGGACAGCCGAGATCTACGACGAGGACCCTGATCCGGGCTACATGATCGTCACGGGATTCCAGCGCACCGCCGCCGAGGTGGCCGCGGCGATGAACCTGTCGCCGTCAGCGGCTTCCTGCGTGGTGTCACACGCCTCGACTCTGCAGGAGCGGCTGCCCGGCGTTGCGGCGGTATTGGCGATCGGGGACACCGACTGGCGCACGGTGCAGCTGATCATCACCCGTACCGAGTACGTCAGCGACAGTGTGATCGGGCGTCTCGATCGGTCGCTCGCCAAGCGGATCGGCAGGTGGCACTGCTGGTCCCGGAAGCGGATCATCAACGCCGTCGACGCGGCGGTCAAGGCGTTGGATCCCGACGCGATCCGCGAACGGCTGCGTCAGGAAGACAAGCGGTACGTCGGAGTGACCCCCCTTCCCGACGGGACTGCCAAAGTGGAGGGCGTCGCGGCCGCCGAAGCCGCGGTGTCGTTCGACAAGAGGCTCGACGAGCTGGCCGACAGCGTCTGCCGCGCTGATCCGCGGACCCGCGACCAGCGCCGTGCCGACGCCCTGGGCGCGATGGCGGAGGGGCGCGGGCTCGTCTGCCTCTGCGGCGCCGACGACTGCCCCAATCGTGGTGAAGACGCTGCGCCTGCCCCACGGATCGTGGTGAACATCATCGCCGGATCGGAGACGGTCCTCGGCGGTGGCGATGCGCCGGGCTACATCGAGGGCTACGGCGTGATCGATGCCGAGCACGTGCGGCGACTCGCGGATGACGCGAAACTTCGCCTGCTCCATGAGCCGATTGTCAGCGACGCGCAAGCGCTGCGGTACCAGCCCACCGCCGCCGTCGAGCGGTGGGTGCGGATGCGCGATCTGACGTGCCGCTTCCCCGGATGCGATCGGGTGGCGGCGATCTGCGATGTGGACCATACGATCCCGTTCAACCACAGTGACCCGCGCAACGGCGGCAAAACGGTCCCGTGGAATCTCAAATGCCTGTGCCGCGAACATCATCGTGACAAGACCTTCGTCGAAGGTTGGCGCGATGTGCAGCTTCGCGACGGCACGGTGGTGTGGACCTCACCCACCGGCGAGGAGTATCGAACGGTGCCCGGCGGGGTTGACCTGTTTCCCGATATGGCGGCGTCAACCGCGTGTCGGGAGCCGAAGCCCCTCCGCCGCAACCACTCCCGAGAGCGGGCTGCGCGGATCGCACGTATCCGTAGACGCAATAGGATTCAGCGGCCCATCAACGAAGCCCACCGGCATCTCCTAGAGGCTCGCCGTCGCGAGATCGGATACCGCAAGCACCGCAACGAGATGCGCGAAATGCTGTTCATCCTCAAGGGCCGCCCGAGCACCAGCCCGTTCTGCGCGTGGATCAACGATCCGATCGAGCCCGAAGAACTTCCACCGGATTGGAAGCCGCCACCGTCAAAATACCCATTGCTACCTGACGATCCACCGTTCTAGCTTGAAAGTGGGCGCGCGCCCGCACCTTGGGGATGCGGGCGCGCATCATTGGACTTCTAGCCGACACACTTCGGCGCACCGTCAGGGACCGCGGATCTCCCCTTTTCGCACCCAGGGGTCAAAGGTTTGATCGCCAAACCCGGCGTGATGTTACCCCAGCCATCGCTCGTAATATCCTGCCCGTTAGCCAGATCGTGTGTCTTCCATAGATCGGCTTCGAAGGCGGCAACAGCATCGGGGGTATTGACAGTCGGTGTCTTGGCGAGACCCCTCACCACTGCGCCCAAAGGAAGCGGCGCCTTCAGTCCGGTGTTAGCCGGTTCGATTCCGTGCTCGACAAAGTTGCCAAGTTTGTCCGGCATGCCCCCCGCGCCAATGCCATTCGAGCCCGGATCGTCGGGCGGCTCCGCCCACGCGAGTCCGGCGAGTGGAACAGACACGGCTCCGGCGGCCGCCGCCGCGACAATCATTTTCTTGATCATTGGGATCCCCCTTCTCGTGTTGCGAGCATGACCGCTCACATCTCTGATGTTGGGGGCTGGCTGACGATCCGTATCCAGTAGTGGATTACTGCAATCCGGAAGAGGAGTACTGCAAGGTCAGCCTAGGCTTCGCGCGAACCTGCCGACGCGCTCGATGAAGCGGTCGAAGAAGGCGCCAGGGTCGACGTCGACTCCGATGAGAGCGTTCGGTTCCCGGCCCCAGCGGCCGGACCAGTCGGCGATCGTCATACCCCGCGTCAGCGTGCCGGTCAGCTCCACGTCGACAGTGGCCGGCTTCGTCCTCACCAAGTCGGGATCCAGCGCGACCGCGGCGGCCAGCGGATCGTGCAGGTGCGCGAGATAGCCTTCGTCCTGGTCGAAGTGGAACTCGAAGTAGAACCGCATCGCATCCTCGAGCACGCGGATCAACGGGTTGGCCGCATTCGATCGGGTTCCGCGTTCGTCGAGCACGCTCATCGGGGCCGACGCCGAACTCGCCTCCGTGGCCAACCGGCCCAGCAGCGCAGGCGTCATCGCGATGTTCTCGGTCAGGTTCAGCCCCAGCACGATCGGCAGGTGCTTCGGCGGATCGAGTCCCCAGGCCGCAGACCACGCGCTGAACACCTCGTGGGCGGATTCAGGGTCGACGCTGATGTTCCACTCCGCAACCGGCGTCGTGTTCCCGCGGTACTCGAAGGCGCCGCCCATGATGACCAGCCTGCGCAACAGCGTCGGCAACGCCGGCTCGCGGCGGAGTGCGAGCGCCAGATTGGTCAGCGGGCCGGTGGCCACCGCGATCAATTCACCGGGGTAGGCCTGCGCCGCGGCGATCCACGCCTGCGCGGCGTCGTACTCCGCGAGCCTTCGATTCGTCGACGGCAGCGTTGCGTAGCCGAGGCCCTGCGGACCGTGAGTGTCCTCAGCCGTGCGAAGCGGTGTGCTCAGCGGCTGTTCCGCTCCCCTCGACACCGGGACTCCGTCGATCCGGCACAGCTCGAGGAGGCCGAGGTTGTTCTCGCAAACCTGTTGTACCGGAACGTTTCCCGCGGTCGAGGCGATGCCCACCAACTCCGCGTCCGCGCTGCCGAACAGATAAGCCAACGCCATCGCGTCGTCCACACCCGTGTCGACGTCAACGAAGACGGGCTGCGGCACGGTCGTAACCATACTGCGGCGACTCGACTACCAGTGCACCCCGGGTAACAACCGGACCGCGCGCTTGACAGGGCTCGGCACGCGCACGTTCGTCACGGCCCGTGCCGGTCGCCGTGGCCGCCGCGACGGCGTCCGCGACGCGCCCGCCACATCGATGCCGCGCGCCGCCGCGGAGTCCGGATAGCCCAGGTAGACCTGATGCAGGACGCGGCGCGACAGCTTCGGCGTGAAGTACATGCCGAGGTCCGCGAGCGTGCCGATCGGAGTGTCGATTCGCGCCGGCTTCTCGACGAGGCCGCGCACCACCATCGCCGCGGCGTGCTCCGCGGTGATCGGCGGCATCGGGTTGAGCCTGCGGGACGGAGCGATCATCGGCGTCTTCACCAGCGGCATGTGGATGGTGGTGAACGTGATGTGGTCCGACAGCGTCTCGGTGCCGACCACGTCGGCGAACGCATCCAGCGCCGCCTTGGTCGGAATGTACGCGCTGTACTTGGGACTGCTGGCCTGCACGCCTGCGCTGGACACGTTCACCACGTGGCCGAAGCGGCGTTCGCGCCAGTGCGGCAGCAGTGCGAGCACCATACGGACCGAGCCGAAGTAGTTGACCGCCATCACGCGCTCGTAATCGTGCAGCCGGTCCGTCGAAGCCGAGACCGACCGCCGGATCGAACGGCCCGCGTTGTTGACGAGGTAGTCGACGTGCCCGAAGCGGCCGAGGATGTCCTTGACGGTGTGCTCGACGGACGCCGAGTCGGTCACGTCACACGTGAATGCGTATGCCTGGCCGCCGATCTCGCGAATCTCGCCGACCAGTTCATCGAGCGCTTCGGCGTTGCGGGCGAGCGCGAAGACCGTCGCGCCGCGTTCGGCCACCGCGATCGCCGACGCGCGCCCGATCCCGCTGGACGCGCCGGTGATGATGACGTGCTTGCCGACGAGAGGACCCGCCGGGTCGTCACGGCGGGCGCGATCCTGGTCGAGGTGCTCGGCCCAATACCTCCAGAGCTTCGGCGCGTACGACGCGAACGGCGGCACCGTGATTCCGCTGTCGCCCAACGCCTCCCGTGTGTTGTCGGCGGTGAAGGTGGGCATCAGGTCGACGACGTCGAGAATCTCGGCGGGGATACCCAACTGCGTGACGGCCATGTTGCGCAGCACCTTCGCCCTTCCGGTCGCCCGCAGAACCGGCGTCGCGGCGCCGCGCGGAAGCGAGCCACGCAGCGGCGGCAGCCCCGCCGCTTTCGCGATTCCGCGGTAGATCCCGCGAAGGCCGATGGTGTCCGGCGCGGTGAGGTGAAACGTCTGACCGTCGCGGTCGGGCGCGTGTATCAGCTCGGTCAGCGCATCGACGACGTAGTCGACGGGCACGATGTTGGACCGTCCCGTGTCGGGCAGCAGGACCGGGGTGAACGACGGCAGGACGGCCAACCGCCGCAGGATGGGGAAGAAGTAGTAGGGGCCGTCGACCTTGTCCATTTCTCCGGTGCGGGAATCGCCGACCACCACGGCGGGCCGATAGACGCGGTAGCGCAGACCCGGCGCCGACCGCACCAGCATCTCGGCTTCGAACTTGGTCCGGTGATACGGCGTGGGCAGGTCCTGGCCGACGTCGAAGTCGTCCTCGGTGAACTCACCGCGGAACGTGCCCGCCACTGCGATCGACGACACGTGATGCAGGGTCGCGCCGAGGCGGCGGGCCAACGCGATCACCGCCCTCGTGCCCTCCACGTTGGCGGCCCGCTGGGCCTCCTCGGAGACGGTGATGTCGTAGATCGCGGCGCAGTGCACCACGTGATCGACCGATCCCACTTCGGCGAGGGTCTCGTCGGAAAGGCCGAGCCCGTCTGAGGTCAGGTCGCCGACCAGCGGCTTCGCCCTCTCGCCCCAGGGCTCCTCGCCTCGCGACGCCAGCTTCTCGAACGTCGTCAACGATTCCCTGCGGACGAGCACCCAGACCTCGGCATCGGGTGAGCGGTCCAGGATCCGTGACACGACTCGGCGACCGATGAACCCGGTACCGCCGGTAACGACATAGCGCATGCGGTCATGGTTCTCCGCTGCCTGGCGATCGTCAACGCAATGTGACGCGGTCGGTCAGTCCCGGTCGCTGGGGGCCGAGCCGTAGGACCGGTCCTCGTCGCCCGCGACAGCGCGGACCCGCGCGATGGCCGAGATCATCGATCGGGCCTGCGACGCCGACAGGCCGGGAAGACCGAAGTCGACGGCGGCGAGCGCCCTGGTCGCGCGGTCCACCAGCTTCCGGCCGTCCTCGGTGATCTCGATGAGCGAAGCCCGCCGGTCGCTCGGATGAGAAACCCGCTTGACCAGCTGCTTGGACTCCAGACGCTCGACGCTCAGCGTCACCGTCGTCGCGTGCACCATCAGGTGCCACGCCATCCTGCTCAGCAACCATGTGCCGGTCTCGCTGAGCTCCATCGCCTTGAGGATCTGGAACTCGGTGAGGCTGATGCCGGCCTCGGCGCGCAGCGTGCGATCGACCGACGTGGTCATCAGGTGATGCAGTCGCAGAACCGAGGTCATCGCCAGGAAGCCGGTGGGATCGTCGTCGGTCTGCTGTTCCCAGTAGTGCCGCATCCATTGCAGCGGATCGTGTTGCTGTTTGCCCGTCAGCCCCGATCCGTTCGCCCGGCGCCCCGGCGATTCCCCTGCCACCCCCTACCGATAGCCCAAAAAGTGGCCGCTCAACCCCCTCGCGGGCGGGCCGGATATCGTCCGAGTCGACCCGAAGGGAGTGCCATGCCGATCGACCCGGGCGCAATAGGCGCCACAACCGAGCCGCACGTCTTCGAATGGACCGACCGCGACACGATGCTGTACGCGCTCGGTGTCGGTGCCGGCCTTGACGATCTCGCGTTCACCACCGAGAACACCCATGACACCCCGCAGCAGGTGCTGCCCACCTATGCCGTCATCGCGTGCACCGGATTCGCCGCCGCGGGAAAGATCGGCTCGTTCAACTTCGCGATGCTGCTGCACGGCTCTCAGGAGATCCGGCTGTTCGAACCGTTGCCGCCGGCCGGGAAGCTGAGCGTGGTCGGCGAGGTCGCCGATATTCAGGACAAGGGCGAAGGCAAGAACGCCATCGTCATGCTCAAGGCGACCGGTACCAACCCCGACACCGGGAAGGTCGTCGTGGAAACGAAGGCGACGGCGGTGATTCGCGGCGAGGGCGGCTTCGGCGGGGAGCCCGGCCAGCGGCCGGTGGCACCTGAGATCCCTGACCGCGAGCCGGACGCGAAGATCGCGCTGCCGACCCGCGAGGACCAGGCGCTGATCTATCGGCTGTCCGGCGACCGCAATCCGCTGCACAGCGATCCCTGGTTCGCGCGCGAGCTGGCCGGTTTCCCGAAGCCGATCCTGCACGGCCTGTGCACCTACGGGGTCGCCGGACGTGCGCTCGTCGGTGAGCTCGGCGGCGGTGACGCCACCAAGGTCACCGCGATAGCGTCGCGCTTCACGTCGCCCGTCTTTCCGGGGGAGACGCTGACCACCTCCATCTGGCGCACCGAGGCGGGCCGTGCGGTCTTCCGCACCGAGGCGGCGGGCGAGGACGGTTCGAATGCGCGGCTGGTGCTCGACGACGGTGTCGTCGAATACACCGACTGAGCAGCCGCCGGTGGTAGAAGATGTCCACCATGAAGCTGGTCGTTGGATATCTGGCCACGCCGGGCGGTGCGGACGCCGTGGCTCTCGCGGTACGGCTGGCCCGGACGCTCGGCGCGGAGTTGGAGCTGTGCATCGTCCTGCCCGCCGACCGGGGAGGCGTCGCCCGCCTGTCGGTCGGCGACTTCGACAGCCTCCTCACCGAGCAGGCGCAGAAGTGGCTCGACGAGGCCGCGGTGCCCAGCGATGTCGTCGCACGCAGCCACGTGAGCTTCACGGATTCGTTCACTGACGGTCTCATTCAGCAGGTCGAACGGCTCGAGGCGGACGCCCTCGTCGTCGGCGGCTCCGGCGGCGGGCTGGCCGGTCCGTTCTCGCTGGGTTCTGTGGTCAACGAGCTCCTGCACTCCTCGCCGGTGCCTGTGGCGGTGGCTCCGCGGGGTACCCGCCACTCCGATGTCGAGCGCGTTCGCGAGGTGACGTGCGCCATCGGCGAGCGGCAGGGCGCAGACCGGTTGCTGCGCACCGCCGTTCGCTTCAGCAAGGCCGCGGGCACGCCGTTGCGGTTGGCGTCGCTCGTCGCTCTCGACCCGACATACGGTCACCTGCGCGGCGATGCGGAGGCGGTGCGTGAGCGTGCGCGCGAACACGCGCAGCAGACACTGGAGGCCGCGAAAGAGGCGTTGCCCGAGGATATTCCGGTGACGTCTACGATCGTCGACGGCCCCACGGTCGAGGATGCTGTCAGCAAGCTCGACTGGCGTGACGGCGACCTGCTGATGGTGGGGTCGAGTCGCCTCAGCGCGCCGAGGCGACTGTTCCTCGGCTCGACGGCAGCCAAGATGCTTCGCGTCCTCGACGTGCCGATGATGGTCGTGCCGCGAGACTGAGCGAAGACGTCGATCCCATCGAGCACTCCGTGTCGACCGGCGATCTCCTCGCCGTGCTCGACCAGCAGGCTCCGCTCGAGGGTGCGAACGTCGGCCCGTGGCCGGGTCTGACGATCTACCGCTTCACCCAGCCCACCGAACCGCGCTGGGAGGAGATCCGCGCCCTGTCGATCGGCATCGTCGCGCAAGGGCGAAAAGCGGTGAAGGCCGACGGAAGACAGTATGTCTACGACCAGTTCAACTATCTGGTGATCAGCAGCGGCAGGCAGTTCGAGTGCCAGATCCTGGAGGCGTCGCCGGAGGAGCCGTGTCTGTGCTTCGTGCTGGAGATCGAACCGGATCTCGTCCGCACGGTGTCGGCGGACATGCGCGAGTTGCGGGTGGACGCCGCCGGTGAGAGGCCGAACGAGTGTGTGGTGTCCGCGCTCGACGATGAGCTGATGAGCAGCGTTCTGCGGTTCCTGCGAGCGCTGGCCGAGAGCTCGGATCGACGGGTGCTGGCGCCACTGTATCTACAGGAGATGGTGTACCGGGTGCTGCAGCGTGAGCAGGTCGCGCGGATGCTGCACTTCGCGCAGCGCCAGGCGGCGGCGAATCCTGTTGCAGCAGCGCTCAATTACATCACCGCCCACCTGGCGGAGCCGCTGACGGTGACGACCCTCGCCGAGCAGGTGAACCTGAGCCCGTCCGCGTTCTCCAGGTTGTTCCGAGACGTGACCGGTCAGTCGCCCTACCAGTTCGTCAAGGAGATGCGGCTGGGTCGCGCACGCGAACTGTTGATCGAGGGCAGGCTCGGGGTGGCCGACGTATCGCGCACCGTCGGGTATGCGAGCGTGTCGCATTTCATCAAGGAGTTCCGCGGCCGATTCGGGTCGACACCGAGGGATTTCGCGGACGGTCATCTGAATCGGGCGGGAATGGGCACAAGTCGGGCAGGATTGCGGTACTCGAGGAGCTAGCGGCGCGGTTGTATGCAGCCATGCAGATGCGCGCAGCACGGATGTACGGATACAACGAGCCGTTGCGGCTCGAGGAGATCGACGTTCCCGACATCGGCCCGGGCGATGTCTTGGTCAAGGTCGCGGCAACAGGCATGTGCCGCAGCGACTGTCAGCTCATCGAGGGCTACTTCCCGCTGTCGGAACCCTTTCCGATCACGCCGGGCCACGAGGTCGCGGGCCACATCGCCCGGATCGGAGCGGACGTGCCGGGCACCTCAGGGTTGACCGAGGGCGATCTGGTTGTCGTCAACCCGAACTGGGGTGACGGGACGTGTCGGCAGTGCCGTGAAGGCAACGAGCAGATATGCGGCAACGGGCAGATGGCCGGGTTCGGGCCGCCCGGCGGGTTCGCCGAGTACATGCCGGTGACGTATCGGCACGTCATCAAGGTTCCCGAAGGGCTCGATCCGAGGCCGGAGACGCTGGCCCCGCTGACCGATGCAGGCCTGACCCCCTATCGCGGGATGAAGAAGTTGGTGGCCGCGGGCAAGGTAGGGGCGGGTCGGACCGTCGTCGTCAACGGGATCGGTGGTCTCGGCAGCTACGGGGTCCAGTACGCACGCCTGCTGTCCGGCGGGGCCACAGTGGTGGCGTTCGCGCGCAGTGACGAAAAGCTTGCGCTGGCAAAGGAGAACGGCGCCCACCACGGCGTGAACACCCGTGACAAGTCGGCCGAACAGGTGGCCGACGAGTTGGAGCGGTTGACCGGACGGCGCGACGTCGACGGGTGGCTCGACTGCGCGGCGGCCGAGGAGTCGTTGACGCTGGGGGCGACGATCCTCGCGAGGGAGGGCGCGATGTCGTCCGTCGGCCTGATGGGACAGAAGATCGTCCTGCCGTTGCTGGCGTTCACCAACGGGGAGAAGTCCTTTCACGGGTCCTTCTGGGGCAATTACGACGACCTCGCCGAGGTCCTCGATCTCGCGGCGCAGGGGCTTGTCAAGCACACGGTCACACCGGTGCGTCTCGACGACGTCAACGACAACCTGGACGCGCTCGCTCGCGGCGATATCGTCGGACGGGCGGTCATCGTCTTCGACTAGCCATCGAACGCATGTTCGAATAACATGGACCGGTGGGTTGGCATACCGGGCCGCCGAGCTGGACCGAGATGGAGCGGGTGCTCCACAGTAAGCCGCGCCGCGCCGGCTGGCCCATCGACGAGCAGATCGGCGACGGCGGCGACAGCCCGGCCTGGTCCCGCAAACGGGGCAGCTACGAGGCGCCCGGCGTGCAGCGGCCGTCCTCGACGGTGCCGTATGCCGAGCTGCACGCGCATTCGGCGTACAGCTTCCTCGACGGCGCCAGCACGCCGGAGGAACTCGTCGAGGAGGCCGCCCGGCTCGATCTGCGCGCGATCGCGCTGACCGATCACGACGGGCTCTACGGGGTGGTCCGCTTCGCCGAGGCCGCCAAGGAACTCGACATAGCGACGGTGTTCGGCGCTGAACTGTCCCTCGGCGGCGGCGACCGCACCGCCGAACCCGACCCGCGCGGCCCGCACCTGCTGGTGCTCGCCCGGGGTCCCGAGGGGTATCGACGGCTGTCGCGTCAGCTGGCGACCGCCCACCTGGCCGGCGGCGAGAAAGGTGTCCTGCGCTACGACTACGACGCGCTGACCGAGGCGGCGGGCGGGCACTGGCACATCCTCACCGGCTGCCGCAAAGGCCATGTACGCCAAGCACTTTCCGATGGCGGGCCGGATGCCGCGCAGAAGGCGCTCGCCGACCTGGTCGACCGGTTCGGGCGCGACAGGGTCAGCATCGAGCTCACCCACCACGGGCATCCGCTCGACGACGAACGCAACGCCGCGCTCGCGGCGCTGGCGCCCCGGTTCGGCGTCGGCGTCGTCGCCACCACCGCCGCCCACTTCGCCGAGCCGTCGCGCGGGCGGCTGGCGATGGCGATGGGGGCGATCCGCGCCCGCAACTCGATCGACGAGGCGGCGGGCTACCTCGCCCCGCTCGGCGGCTCGCATCTGCGGTCGGGGGAGGAGATGGCGCGGCTGTTCGCGCATTCGCCCGAGGTGGTGACCGCGGCGGCCGAGCTGGGTGAGCAGTGCGCCTTCGGGCTGGCTCTCATCGCCCCGCAGCTGCCCCCGTTCGACGTCCCCGCCGGGCACACCGAGAACAGCTGGCTTCGACATCTGGTCATGACGGGTGCGCATAACCGATACGGCCCTCCGGAACGTGCACAGCGGGCATACGCACAGATCGAGCACGAGCTGCGGATCATCGAAGAGCTGACCTTCCCGGGCTATTTCCTTGTGGTGCACGACATCACCCGGTTCTGCAAGGAAAACGGCATCCTCGCCCAGGGCAGGGGATCGGCTGCCAACTCGGCGGTCTGCTACGCGCTCGGGGTCACCAACGTCGACCCGGTCGCCAACGAGCTGCTGTTCGAACGGTTCCTCTCCCCGGCGCGGGACGGCCCGCCCGACATCGACATCGACATCGAATCGGACCTGCGCGAGAACGCCATTCAGTACGTCTACGACCGCTACGGCCGCGACTACGCCGCGCAGGTCGCCAACGTCATCACCTATCGCGGTCGCAGCGCGGTGCGCGACATGGCCCGTGCGCTCGGCTTCTCACAGGGTCAGCAGGACGCGTGGAGCAAGCAGATCGGCCAGTGGGGCAATCTCACCGAGGCCACACACGTCGAGGATGTCCCCGAACCGGTGGTCGACCTGGCGGTGCAGATCTCCAACCTGCCCCGGCACATGGGCATCCACTCCGGCGGCATGGTGATCTGCGACCGGCCGATCGCCGACGTCTGTCCGGTGGAATGGGCGCGGATGGAGAACCGCAGCGTTCTGCAGTGGGACAAGGACGACTGTGCGGCAATCGGTTTGGTGAAGTTCGACATGCTCGGCCTCGGCATGCTGTCGGCCCTGCACTACTGCATCGACCTGGTGGCCGAGCACAAGGGCATCGACGTCGACCTCTCCAAGATCGACCTCTCCGAGCCCGCGGTGTACGAGATGCTGCAGCGCGCCGACTCCGTCGGCGTGTTCCAGGTGGAGTCGCGCGCGCAGATGGCCACGCTGCCGCGGCTGAAGCCGCGGGTGTTCTATGACCTGGTCGTCGAGGTGGCGCTGATCCGGCCCGGTCCGATCCAGGGCAACTCGGTGCACCCCTACATCGGCAGACGAAACGGCACCGAGGCGGTGGTCTACGACCATCCGTCGATGGAGCCTGCGCTGCGAAAGACCCTCGGGGTCCCGCTGTTTCAGGAACAGCTCATGCAGCTGGCCGTGGACTGCGCCGGCTTCACCGCCGCCGAGGCCGACCAGTTGCGCCGCGCGATGGGGTCCAAGCGGTCGACCGAGCGGATGCGCAGGCTGCGCGGCCGGTTCTACGACGGCATGCGCACCCGGCACGGCATCACCGGCGACGTGGCCGACCGGATCTACGAGAAACTGGAGGCGTTCGCCAACTTCGGTTTCCCGGAGAGCCATTCGCTGTCCTTCGCCTCGCTGGTGTTCTATTCGTCGTGGTTCAAGCTGCACCATCCCGCCGCGTTCTGCGCCGCGCTGCTGCGGGCCCAGCCGATGGGCTTCTACTCGCCGCAGACGCTGGTCGCCGACGCCCGTCGACACGGCGTCACCGTGCACGGACCCGACGTCAATGCCAGCCTCGCGCACGCGACGCTGGAGAAAGCCGG
>DATEIG010000400.1:0-8187 GCA_035279185.1 Mycobacterium sp. | reverse complement strand
GGTCGCACTCGACCTTCCCGTCGACCTGCCGCGGGGCAAGGTCGACGCCGACGAGCTCCGCCGCTCCCCCGAGTACGCCGAGCTGCGCACCGAGGTCGGCCGCGCAGTCAAAGCCGCAGCCGCCTAGCAGGACTCAGAGAGGATGTCCCACCATGTCCGAAATCACCGCAGCGCCTGACGCTCTCGGAGAGCAGCCGCCAGGCCCGACCCGCAGACTTCGCGGCAACCTCGGGGTCGCCTCGATCGTCTTCATGGTCGTGGCCGCCGCCGCCCCGCTCGGCGTCATCGGCGGCGTGGTGCCACTGGGGCTCGCCGCGGGCAACGGCGCGGGGTTCCCGGCCACGTTCATCGTCTCGACGATCATCCTGCTGTTCTTCGCCGTCGGCTTCACCGCGCTCACCCCGTACGTCGAGGACGCAGGCGCGTTCTTCTCGTATGTCCGTACCTCGCTTGGCTTTCCGGTCGGAATCGGTATCGCGTTCGTCGCCTTGGTCAGCTATGTGGCGATCGAGGCGGGCGTCTACGGCCTTCTCGGCCCTGCGGGCGGGGCGATCGTCGAGACGTTCGGCGGCCCCGCCATCCCGTGGTGGGTGTATGCGGCGGTCGCGTTCGTCGTCACGACGTACGTCGGCTACCGCAACATCGAGCTGTCCAGCAGGGTGTTGGCTGTCCTGCTGACCGCCGAGATCGCGATCGTTCTCGTGCTCGACGCGGTCATCGTGTTCCAGGGCGGCGACCACGGCCTGTCGACCGGCATCGTCAACCCCAGCGCCATCTTCTCGGGCTCGCTCGGCATCGGCCTGTTGTTCGCGCTCATCAGCTACGTGGGCTTCGAGGCGACGGCGATCTTCCGGGATGAGGCCAAGACCCCGGAGCGGACGATTCCGCGGGCCACCTACGTCGCGCTGATTCTGATCGGCGTGTTCTACGCAGTGACTAGCTGGGCGCTGGTCTCCGGCTGGGGCGACGAGGAAGCCGTCGCTCGCGCAACGGATTCCGGCGGCACGTTCCTGGCGGACACCGCACAGCGCTACATCGGCGTCGTGGGCACCGACATCATCACCGTGCTGTACTTCACCAGCCTGTTCGCCTGCATCCTGTCGTTCCACAACGTGGCGTCGCGCTATGTCTTCGCGCTGTCGCAGCGCGACGTGCTGCCCGAGTCGCTGAGCCGCCCGCACACCAAGCACGGGTCGCCGCACGCCGCGTCGCTGTGGATCTCCGGCGTGGTCGCGATCAGCGTCATCGCAGCGGTGGTGTTCGACCTCGAACCGGCTGCGCAGTTCTACACCTGGTTCGCCGGAACGACGACGGTCGGCTTCGTCGTGCTGTTGATCGCCACCTCGGTCGCGGTGCTGGTGTACTTCGCCAAGGACCGGCGCGGCTATTCGCAGTGGCGGGTGCGTATCGCCCCGGCACTCGGGTTGGTGGGGCTGACCATCGGGCTCATTCTGATCGTGGCGAACCTCGAAGACCTGGTGGGCGGATCGCTCGTGTTGGGTTGGGCCATAGTCGGTCTGCTCGTCGTCTCGTTCATCGCGGGCGTCATCGTCGGCAAGCGGGTCGACGACAAGGCGGTGGCGCGACCGTGACGCAGACCGTCGATGCGGGGTCGACGACCCGGCGGGAGCAGTCGGAGGCGGAACGCGAACTGCGGAAGAGACTCGACGACGGGTCGCTGACGGAGATCGAGGTCGCGTGGAGCGATCCCTTCGGCCACGCGCAGGGCAAGCGAATTCCCGCCCCGCAGTTCCTCGATCGTGCGCTGGGGACCGGATTCGCCTTCTGCGAGGCGTCTTTGGGCTGGGACACCGCGGGCACGGTGATCGACTCGCTTCGCCTGACGAACTGGAGCGGCGGGTACCCCGACGTCTACGCGGTCCCCGACTTCGCCACGTACAAGCCGCTGCCGTGGCGGCATGGCGTCGGGCACGTCATCTCCGACATCGTCGCCCACGACCGCAGCCCGTCGCTGCTCGATCCCCGCGCGGTGCTCAAGCGGGTTCTTGCACGGCTGGCGTCGCTGGGCTTCACCGCCAAGGTCGGCGTCGAGTTCGAGCTGTATCTGCTCAACCCCGACGGCTCGGCGTTCCAGGAGGACATCCACGCCTACTCGCTGGAGAACGCGAACGCACTCGACCCGATACTCAGCGATCTGTACGAGACACTGAGCGGGTTCACGAGACTCGAGGGCATCCAGAGCGAATACGGCCCAGGCCAGATCGAGACCAACCTCGTCTACACCGATGCCCTCGAAGCCGCCGACGACGCCTCGCGGCTGAAGTACGCGGCGAAGGAAGTCGCCCGCAGGCACGGCAAGATCGCCAGCTTCATGCCCAAGCCCTTCACCGAGCACTCGGGCAGCTCGCAGCACATCCACATCTCGTTGTGGCGCGGCGACGATCCGGCGTTCGCCCCGGACGACGGCGCCGAGAACGAGCTGACTCTGCACGCCATCGCGGGCCTGCTCGAGCATCTTCCGTCCATCACGCTGTTCGGCGCGCACTCCGTGAATGCCTACCGGCGGTTCGCACCCGACTCGTTCGCGCCCGCCACGGTGACGTGGAGCCGCGACAACCGCAGCGCCGCGGTGCGGTCGCTGATCGAACACGATCCCCGTGCCACCCGGATCGAGCTGCGCAGCGGTGGCTCCGACGCCAACCCCTACTGGCTGATCGCCTCGGCGCTGGCAGCGGTGGTGGCCGGTTTGGAGGCCAAGCGCAACGCACCGCCCGCGCTGGGCGGCAACCTGTATACCGAAGGTGTTCCGCTGCCGGAATCACTCGGTGTGGCAATCGAATTGGCGACGCGCGACGACACCATCTCCGAAATCCTCGGTGCGGATTCCGTCAACGATTTCGCGTCGCTGGCGCGCAGCGAGTGGATCGAGTACTCGAACGAGGTGAGCGACTGGGAACGCAGGCGCTACCTGAGCACCTCGTGACCGCAGCGAGGTTCGGAGTATGGGCACCGGTCTACGGCAATCACGGCGCCCGTACCCACCCGCACGACGCGCCTGACGCAAGCTACCGGCGCACCCGCGATCTGCTGGTGCGGGCCGAGCGGGCCGGCTTCGATTCGACGCTTCTTGCCTGGCATGTGATCCACCCGAGCAACGTGGAAGACGACGTACTCGAGACGTGGTCGACGATCGCGGCACTGGCCGAGGCCACCTCGACCATCGAGTTGATCGGCGCCGTGAAGCCTCTGCTGTTCAATCCGTTGGTGTTCGCGAAAATCGCGGCCAACATCGCCGACATCGCCGACGGGCGGTTCGCCGTCAACCTCGTCACCGGGTGGTTCCTGCCGGAGTTGGAGGGCCTCGGCCTCGACCCGCTCGAACACGACGACCGCTACGCATACTCCAGGGAATGGATCGGGATCGTCACCGAACTGTGGGCGGGTAAACACGTCCCGATCGGCGACCGCGGTGGCCACCCCGCCCTGATCCGGCCGGTGCCCGCGAGCCCTCCCCCGTTGTATGTCGGCGGTGAGTCGGAGCCGGGCCGCGCTCTGGCCGCCGAATACGCCGACGTTTTCTTCATCAACGGCCGCCCGTTCACCGACACCATCGAGGTCATCGAGGACATGCGTTCGCGGCCTCGCGGTGGTGCGCCGCTGCGGTTCGGCTTGTCCGCCTTCGTCATAGCGCGCGATACAGAAGCAGAGGCACTTGCCGAGCTCGAGTACCTGCAGTCGCTGTCGGACGCCGAGACCCGCCCGGAGATCTCCGGCGGCACCGACCCGAAGACGCAGATGTACAAGGTGCTGTCCGGCACCAAGCGCATCGGCTCCAACGGAGGCACGCTCGCGGGCCTGGTCGGCAGCTACGGGCAGGTGATCGAGCGCATCGAGGCCTACCGGGAGGCGGGCATCGAGCTGTTCATGCTCCAGTTCCAGCCAATCGAGGCCGAAGTGGACCGCTTCGCCGACAAGATCATTCCCCATTTCCGATAAGGCCCGGGAGCCACAATGACTGTGACACGACAAGCCGTCGCACCGAGACGACCACTGGACGGTGAGCCGCTCGGCGGGACCGTCGAGGAGCGACTTGCGCGCTTGCCTGAAGTCGTCGCCGCCCTGCGCAAGGACGATCCCGCCGCCGAACGCGACCGGGTGCTGCAGTACGACGGAGTCGAGGCGCTCTGGCGCACAGGTGTGCTCAACCTGCGGGTGCCCGCGGAGTTCGGCGGCCCCGGCGGGAAGGTCCGCGACGTCCTGTCCGCTGTCATCCAGATCGGCCGGGGCAGTTCGAATGTGGCGCAGGCACTTCGATCGCACTTCGGCTTCTCCGAGCGGCTGTTGAGCAACAGGGCGACGCGCGAGGAGGCCGAAGAGTGGTTTCCGCGGGTGTATGCCGGCCTCATCGTCGGCAACGCGATCACCGACGCCGCGGGCAAGGCGCCGTCGAGCGCGGACACCAAGGTCCTTCCCGACACCGACGGTGTGCTGCGGCTCAACGGGTACAAGTTCTATTCCACCGGAACGCTTTTCGCCGACGTCATCGCGGTGTCTGCGCTTGACGCGGACGGCCGTGACGTCCAGGCGATCATTCCCGCGGGCCGCCCGGGCGTCGAGTTGTTCGACGACTGGGATGGATTCGGCCAGCGCACGACCGCCAGCGGTGGAACCCGCTTCACCGACGTCGAAGTGCACCCGCACGAGGTCGTGACCGTGTCCGAAGGAAACACGCTGGGGCACGCCACGGCGTTTCTCCAGCTGTATCTGGCCTCGGTCGCCGTCGGCATCGCGTACTCGGTGTTCGACGACGCCGTGGAATACGTTCGCACCAAGGCGCGCCCGGCATCGCATTCGGTCGCCGACAGCGCTGCCACCGACCCGTTCGTGCTGGAAGCCGTCGGCGAGATCTCGGCGTCGGCGGCCTCGGCCGAAGCGATCGTGCTCGCGGCCGCCGACGCCATCGACCGCCTCGTCGACGCGGGTGAGCAGGCCGATCCCGACGCGGTCGCCGAGGTCGCCGTCACCGTGGCACGGGCGCAGTTGATCGCGGAGCGGTTGACGATATCGGCGGCAGGTCGTCTGTTCGACACCGGCGGTGCGTCGGCGACTGCCCGCGCGCTGAACCTCGATCGGCATTGGCGCAACGCCCGCACGATCGCCGGGCACAGCCCGCTCGCGTACAAGGCACATGCCGCAGGCAATTACGCCGTCAACGGCACATGGCCGCCCGCCAACGGCTACTTCTAGCGCCGACTGTGCGGGTGCGTACGGGCCCGCGGCGCGTCATGGACGAAACCGCACGCTCAGGCGTTCGACAGGGCGTCCTCGTCGGCCTCGTCGGCCTTCGGAACGTCGGTGCCGCCGGGCAGTGACGGCACCCGGGTGGCGCGCACGTACACGGTGTCGCCCTCTTTGAGCCCGAGCGCCTCGGCGTCACCGCGGGTGATCTGCGCGCTGAACGGGACGTTGTTCGACGCCGCGGTCAGCTCGACGCGAACCTCGAAGCCCAGCGTGACGATGCGGTCGATGGTGGCCTTCAGCACACCCGTCGCCTGCACCGACTCGTCCGAGCTCGCGATCGCCATATCAGGGTTACGGCCGACGCGAATATCGTGCGGCCGCACCAGGACTCCGTTCAGCGAGGACACCGCGCCGAGGAAGGACATCACGAAGGCGTTGGCCGGCTTGTCGTAGACGTCCGTCGGTGACCCGACCTGCTCGATACGTCCCTTGTTCAGCACCGCGATGCGGTCAGCGACGTCGAGCGCCTCCGCCTGGTCGTGGGTGACGAGCACTGTCGTGACATGCACCTCGTCGTGCAGGCGCCGCAACCACGCACGCAGGTCGTCGCGGACCTTCGCGTCCAACGCACCGAATGGCTCATCGAGCAGTAGCACCTGCGGGTCGACGGCGAGCGCGCGAGCCAACGCCATGCGCTGGCGCTGCCCGCCCGACAGCTGGTTGGGGTATCGGCTCTGGAAACCGCTGAGCCCCACCACCTCGAGGAGGTTGTCCACCTTCTCCTTGACCTCGGCCTTCGGGCGCTTGCGGATCTTGAGACCGAACGCGACATTGTCGCGGACGGACAGATGCTTGAACGCCGCATAGTGCTGGAACACGAAACCGATGCCGCGTCGCTGCGGCGGGACGTTCGTCACGTCCTGACCCTTGATCGTGATCGTCCCGGTGTCGGGCTGGTCGAGGCCGGCGATCGCACGCAGGAGCGTCGACTTACCCGAACCGCTGGGACCCAGCAGGGCTGTCAATGATCCCTCGGGGACGACGAAGTCGACGTTGTCGAGCGCCGCGAAGTCGCCGTAGTGCTTGTTGGCGCCCTGCACGATGATTGCGTCGGTCATGTCCTGACTCTCCTTACGCCTTGCTCTGCCGCGCGCGACGGGCATCGAGGACCACTTGAACGATCAGCACGAGCACCGCGACGGTCATCAGCAGCGTGGCCACCGCGTAAGCGCCGTATTCGGCGCCGCGGTTGTATCGGTCCGCCACCAACAGTGTGAGGGTCTGCGAGGTACCCGGCAGGTTCGACGACACCATGATGACCGCGCCGAACTCGCCGAGGGTTCGGGCGATCGTCAGGACGATGCCGTACGTCAGGCCCCAGCGGATCGACGGCAGCGTGACCCGCCAAAAGGTCTGCCACCACTGCGATCCCAGGGTGGCCGCCGCCTCCTCCTGATCGGTGCCGATCTCGTGGAGCACCGGTTCGACTTCACGAATCACGAACGGCACCGTCACGAAGATGCTCGCCAGCACGATGCCCGGGAACCCGAAGATGATCTTCAGGCCGAGGTTGTTCTCCACGAACCCGAACAGCCCGGCCGAGCCCCACAGCAGGATCAGCGCGACACCGACGACGACCGGCGAAACCGCGAACGGTAGGTCGATGATGGCCTGCAGCGCACTCTTGCCTCGGAATCGATTGCGCGCCAAGACCAGTGCGGTCGGCACGCCGAAGAGCACATTCAGTGGCACGACGATGGCCACGACCAGAAGCGACAGCTGCAACGCCGACAGGGCCGCAGGCGTGGTGATGGACTCGAAGAATGTGCCGATGCCGGGCTGGAACGTACGCCACAGGATCAATGCCACCGGCACGATCACCAGGATGAGGATGTAGGCGACGGCGAGATAGCGCAGCAGGTGACGGACAGCAGGTGACAAGGTCATCGCGCCAACTCCTCCCGCTTTGCCGCGCGCGAACCGACGGCACGCAGGACGAACAGCACGACGAACGAGATCACCAGCAGGACAATCGATATCGCGGCCGCTCCGGTGCGGTCATCGTTTTCGATCAGCGTTCGGATCCACTGCGACGACACTTCCGTCTCCCCCGGTACCGCGCCGCCGATCAGCACAACGGAGCCGAACTCGCCGATGGCGCGGGAGAACGCCAGGCCTGCGCCGGACAGCAGCGACGGAAGCAGCGCCGGAAGAATGACCCTGGTGAAGATCGTCCAGCTGTTGGCGCCGAGCGAAGCCGCGGCCTCTTCGGTCTCGCGGTCAAGCTCCAGCAGCACGGGCTGCACCGAGCGCACGACGAACGGCAGCGTGACGAACAGCAGCGCGACCCCGATGCCCCACTTTGTGTGCTGCAGGTGAAGGTCCACCGGACTGTTCGGGCCGTACAGCGCCAGCATGACCAGGCTCGCCACGATCGTCGGCAGGGCGAACGGAAGGTCGATCACCGAGTCGATGAGCCGCTTGCCGGGGAAGTCGTCGCGCGTGAGCACCCAGGCCACGAGCAGCCCAAACACCAGGTTCACCAGGCTGACCGCGATGGACACGGTCAGCGTCACCCGGAACGACTCGATGGCCGCGTTCGAGGTCACCGCCGAGACGAAAGCGCTCCAACCACCGCCTGCCGCCTGCCACACGATGGCGGCCAGCGGCAGCAACACGATGACGCTCAGCCAGATCGAGGCCGCCCCGACGCGGAGCGACGTCGTTCCGTAGCGCCTGCCGAACAGGCCGGGCTCCCGGCCGCCCCCACCATCGGTGAGTGCGGGCCGGGTCGCCTCGGGGTTGGCCTCAACCGTCATCCAGTGGCCTGCTTGTAGATCTTCGTGATGGTGCCGTTCTCCTTGTCGAACAGCGCGGGGTCGACCTCACTCCAGCCGCCGAGATCGGCGATCGTCCACAGCCTCTGCGGCGTCGGGAAATCGTTCGCGAAGTCCTCGGCGACCGACGGGTCCACCGGCCGGAAGC
>DATEIG010000399.1:0-23804 GCA_035279185.1 Mycobacterium sp. | reverse complement strand
ATGACGACCGAGGAGATCGCCAGCCGCAGCGGGGCCAGCAAGGCGACCATCTACAAGTGGTGGCCCAACAAGTACGCGGTGGCCTTCGACGCGTTCCTGTCCGAGATGACGGCGGAGTCGCATGACCCCGACACCGGCTCGGCCCGCGACGACCTGATCGCCGTGGTGCGCGGCCTGCTGCGGTTCTACACAGGGCCGAGCGGCCGGGTCTTCGCCCAACTCGTCGGCGAGGCGCAGACCGACCCCGAGATCCAGCGGGAACTGCGCGCCAACCTGGTGGACTCCCGCCGTCGGATCTTCGCGACGATCTGGCAGCGCGGTGTCGAGCGCGGCGAGTTCCGCGCGGACGCCGACCCCGACGCTGCCATCGACATCGTGATCGGCCCTGCGCTGTACCGCCTGATGATGGGACACGCGCCGCTGACGGACGAGGCGGCGGACGCTCTGGTGGATGTCGCCATTCGCGGCCTCGCCCGCAGTGACTGACCTCACCGCTCGCCACGGGACTTTTGCCGCCGTAACACTGTTGAAACTAAACGTTCAGTTTAGATATTGCGACGACAGGAGTTCCCCATGAAGCTGCGCACCCTCTCGGCGGTGCTGGCCGCAGGCGCGGCGTCCGCGGCCATCGCGGTCGCACCTGCGGCAGCCGCCGCGCCGACCGGACAGACATGCACGTACGTCGGGTCGGACACGACCCAGTGCCAGTCACCGGGCAACGTGCAGATCAACAGCGACCATCAGGTCACCTACCCCTACCAGTTCCCGTTCTACGGCAACGTTCTGCTGTTCCACCACGGCGGCGAACACCGCTAGCCCCCGCAGGTCACTGGCGTGGCCCGCGCGGCTGCGGGGCGACGCTGATCGGCTGCCGGGTCACCGGCGTCCTGGTCACCCCGATCTCGGGCTTCTTCGTGGGCTGCGGCCGCACCGACGGCCGGATGACGGCGGGCGCCTGGTTCACCGGGGACGGCGCCGGTGGTGGCGGCGGCGGTGGGGGAGGCGGAGGTGGTGGCGGCGCCTCGCTCGTCGCGGTCGCCAGCGGTGTGGTGACGGCTGTGGTGTCATCCACCGGGGTCGACTTCCCGTCCGTCGACGGGTGTCGAAAAACCAACAGCGACACCGAGATCACGATCGCCGACAGCGCCGCGGCGCTCGCGAGGAGCAGCCTGCGGGATTGCGGGGACCGATACCACGGTGCGGCCGCGACAGGGGTGAAGCCGGCGTCCCACGTCTTCTCGTCGAACGCGTCGAAGCCGTCGTGGGTCAGCGACTGATCCTCGGCCAGCAGATAGTCGAGGTCCGTCTCGGACGCGTACGTGTTCTCCCCGTCGACCCCGACGCGCTGGTCGACCCCATCGCCCCTGTCGGTCGCTTCGGTCAGGTAGTCGAAGTCCCCCGAGGCCCCCTTCTCCGGCACCTCTTGATGCTAGCGCTACTACCAGGGAAAACGGTCGCTGACCGCAGAGAAGCCCGACTCGCGGGAACCGGATGCCGACGGTGCGCCGCCACGATAGGGTCTGGTCTGCCCGCCCATCGGAAGGATCGCCGGTGAAGAAATCGCGTCTGTCCAGCGTTGCCGCGCTCACAGCCAGTGCCCTGCTCGTCGCGGGGCTTGCCGGCTGCGCGCCACCGGAGAAAGACACGTCGAACGAGCAGACCCAGTCCGGCGGCAAGGCCTCCGAGGCGACGTCGGCGAAGGATTTCGGCGGCATGGAGGGACTGGTCGAGGCCGCCAAGAAGGAGGGTCAGCTCAACGTCATCGCGCTGCCGCCCGACTGGGCCAACTACGGCGCGATCATCAAGGCGTTCTCCGACAAGTACGGCATCACGGTGAACTCCGCACAGCCGGACGCGGCGAGCCAGGACGAGATCAATGCGGCCAACCAGCAGAAGGGCAAGAGCACCGCGCCCGACGTCTTCGACCTGGGACAGGCTGTCGCGCTTGCCAACACGTCGATGTTCGCGCCCTACAAGGTGACCACGTTCAACGACATTCCCGCCGCGTACACCGATCCGGACGGCAAGTGGGTGAACGACTACGGCGGCTACATGTCGATCGGCTTCGACTCGGCGAAAGTGCCGCCGGTCGCCGACGTCAACGATCTGCTCAAGGGTGAGTACAACGGCAAGGTGGCGCTCAACGGCGACCCCACCCAGGCGGGCGCGGCGTTCTCCGGAGTGCTGATGGTGGCGCTGTCGCAGGGCGGCACCGTCGACGACATCGCACCGGGCGTCGAGTTCTTCCGCAAGCTGGCCCAGGCGGGCAACTTCCTGCCCGTCGACCCGACGCCCGCGACCATCGAGTCCGGTCAGACGCCGGTCGTCATCGACTGGAACTACCTGAACGCCGCCAGAACCGCGAAGCTGCCGAGCTGGCAGGTGTTCGTGCCGCCGAACGCGATCGTCGCGGGCTACTACTACCAGGCGATCAACAAGGACGCCCCGCATCCGGCCGCCGCCCGGCTGTGGCAGGAGTTCCTCTACAGCGACGAGGGACAGAACCTCTACGCCGCGGGCGGAGTCCGGCCGGTTCGGGCGGACGGCATGCTGAGGGCGGGCACGATGGACAAGGCCGCGGTGGACAAGATCCCGGTGATCGACGGCCCCGTCACGGTGCCGACGCCCGACCAGACCGACAAGGCGACGAAGTACCTGGCCGACAACTGGGCGAAGGCCATCGGCTGATCTCATGCCGAAGCGCATCAGGGAAGCACTTCCGCTTCTGCCGTTCTTCGCACTGGTCACGATTTTTCTCATCGTTCCGACGGTGACGGTGATCGTCAGCGCGTTCTTCGTCGACGGCGCTTTCTCGCTCGACCGCATCACCGCCCTGTTCTCCGAGACCGCGCTGTCGGCGCTCTGGAAGAGCGTGCTGCTCTCGGCGAGTACGGCGATCATCGGTGCGTTGCTCGGGGCGGTGCTCGCCTGGTTGATCGTCAGCAGCCCGCCGTCGTCGGTCCTTCGGCGCGCAGTGATCTCGCTGTGCAGCGTGCTCGCCCAGTTCGGAGGCGTCGCACTGGCTTTCGCCTTTCTGGCGACCATCGGCCTCAACGGCGTGCTGACCGTCTGGGTCCAGCAGCACTTCGGTTGGAACCTCGCCGGATCCGGCTGGCTGTACAGCCTGTCGGGGCTGATCCTGGTCTACACCTACTTCCAGATCCCGCTGATGGTCATCGTTTTCGTGCCCGCGCTCGAAGGCCTGCGCGATCAGTGGCGCGAAGCGGCGGTCAGCCTCGGCGCTTCGACGTTCCAGTACTGGCGTCAGGTCGCGGTCCCGTTGTTGACGCCCGCGTTCCTCGGCTCGGTGCTTCTCCTGTTCGCCAACGCTTTTGCCGCTTACGCGACAGCGGCGGCGCTGGTGAGCCAGGGCAGCCCGATCGTGCCGTTGCTGATCAGGGCCGCGCTGACCAGCGAGGTGGTTCTCGGACAATCCGGCTTCGCGTACGCGCTGGCGCTCGAGATGATCGTCATCGTCGCGATCGTGATGGTGGCATACAACATGCTCGTACGCCGTACCGCGAGGTGGCTGCAGTGAAGAGAACCACGCTCGGCGGCAAGGTGTTTCGCACCGTGCTCTTCGTCGCCTTCGGTCTGTTCTTCCTGTTCCCGCTCTACGCGATGGCCGACTTCTCGACCAGGAACCTGATCGCAGGCGGCCGGACGCTGCAGGCCTGGAAGAACCTGGTGGCCAATGAGGCGCTGTACCAGGCGATCGTGATCTCGCTGCTGCTCGCGGTGTTCACCGTCGCGCTGATGCTGCTCATCCTGGTGCCGACGATGATCTGGGTGAGGCTGCGCGCACCGTGGGCACGAGGCATCGTCGAGTTCCTCTGCCTGCTGCCGCTGACGATTCCCGCGCTGGTGATCGTGGTCGGCCTTCGCAACGTGTACCTCTGGGTGACGTACTTCCTCGGCGAGTCCGCGTTGACGTTGACGTTCGTCTACGTGGTACTCGTGCTGCCGTTCGCCTACCGCGCCATCGACGCCGCGCTGTCGGCGATCGACCTGAAAACGCTGTCGGAGGCCGCGCGTTCGCTCGGCGCTGGTTGGCTGACGACCATCGGCCGGGTCGTCGTCCCCAACATCTGGTCGGGCATTCTGTCCGCCGCGTTCATCTCGATCGCGGTGGTGCTCGGCGAGTACACGATCGCCTCGCTCTCCGGCTACGAGACGCTTCAGGTGCAGATCGTGCTGATCGGCAAGAGCGACGGGCCGACGTCGGTCGCCGCGTCCTTGGCCACCCTCGTCTTCGGCTTCGTGCTGCTGCTCGTCCTCGCGCTGGTGACCCGGGGCAGGCGCCGCGGCGCCGCGGGAGCCGACCCGGCCGTCACGGCCCCGACCACAGCTGGAGTTGCGACATGACCAACGGCGTTTCCGTCGAGTTGAACGACCTGACAAGGGTTTACGGCTCCGTGCGGGCCCTCGACGGGCTGACGCTGCACATCGAGCCCGGTGAACTGGTCGCGCTGCTCGGCCCGTCGGGCTGCGGCAAGACGACGGCGCTGCGCATCCTGGCCGGCCTCGACGAGGCGACGTCGGGCAGTGTCTCGGTGGGCGGCAAGGATTTCACGCGGGTGCCTGCGAACAAGCGCGACATGGGCATGGTCTTTCAGGCCTACAGCCTGTTCCCGCACCTGACCGTCGTCGACAACGTCGCGTTCGGGCTGAAGATGCGCGGAAAGGACAAGGGGCAGCGGGTGTCTCGCGCCGACGAGATGCTCGAGCTGGTCGGCCTGACCGCCCACAGGAACAAGTACGCCAGCGAGTTGTCCGGCGGACAGCAGCAGCGGGTCGCGCTCGCGCGGGCGCTGGCCATCCAGCCGCGCGTGCTACTGCTCGACGAACCGCTGTCGGCGCTGGACGCCAAGGTGCGGGTGCAGTTGCGCGACGAGATCCGCCGGGTTCAACTCGAGGTGGGTACGACGACGCTCTTCGTCACACACGACCAGGAGGAGGCGCTCGCCGTCGCCGACCGGGTCGGGGTGATGAGCCAGGGCAAGCTCGAGCAGCTGGCGGCTCCCGCCGAGCTCTACGCGAACCCCGCGACACCGTTCGTCGCGGAGTTCGTCGGCCTGAACAACAAAGTGCCCGCGCAGGTTTCGAACGGCAAGGCCACGCTGCTCGGCACGTCGGTGCCCGCGTTGGACGGCTCGATCCCCAGCGGCGCGGGCCTCGCGATGGTGCGCCCGGAATCGGTGACCGTCGAAGCCGACCCGTCGGGTACCGCGGCGGTGACGTCGGTGGCCTTCCTCGGCCCGATCTCGCGCGTGCAGCTGGCCCTGGCCGACGGAACAGCTGTCGGCGCCCAGATGACGAGCTCGGCGGCCAGGGCGTTCACACCCGGCGACCGGGTGACGGTCGGGGTGGAACCGACGGGCGTGCTCGTCATCGCGGGCTAGCTTTCGCCGAGATCGACGTAATGGCGCGGCGTTCCCGTACTTTCGCGCCCAAGTGTCGGTTTGGGCGGACGCTCACACCGCTTTGATCGGCTCGATTCCGAGGTCGGCGTAGGTGACGAGCGCGACGAACGGCACGTTGCGCTCGGCGAAGAGTGCGGCGGCGACGTCGCCGCGGTCGACCATCGGAATCACACCGGTGACCACGACGCCGAGCGGGGCGATCCGGTCCAGCGCCAGCGCGGTCGAGCCGCCGGTGCTGATGACGTCGTCGACCAGCAGCACGCGCGTGCCCTCCTGGAGCCGGGTGCCCTCGACCCATTGCTCGCGTCCACGCTGCTTCTGTTCCTTGCGGACCGAGAACCAGGCCTTGCCGGTGACGAGCGCCACGCCGTGCGACAGCGGGTCGGCGCCCATGGTCAGTCCGCCGACCGCATCGAACTCGATGCCGTTGTCCGCCGCGAGCTCGGCGACCGCGCGGCTGACGGTCGCGAGCCGCTCCCCGGTGTCGACGGCGTACTTGCCGTCGATGTAGTCGTGGCTGAGCTGACCGCTCGCGAGCTTGAACGGCTCGTCGCGCCGTTCGTGGCCGCGGGTGCGGATCAGGTCGAAGGCGGCTTGCCAGAGCTCAGAGCGTTCGGTCACGCGCCGATCCTAGCGCGCTCCGCCAATTCTGTTGCGGCTGAGCGTAAATCGGAATGCGAGTCGATCGCGGCCGCGTAGCCCACCCTGGTGTAGGCGAGGCCGCGCGGTGTGCTGACCGTCAGCGTGAGGCCGTACCGGTCGGCGCCCGTGCACGTTGCCGCCGCCGCGTCGGGAAAGCCCGCGAGGTTTCTGGCCATGTCCAGCAGCGACTCGGCGTGGTCGGCGTTCAGGTGCGCGATCGCCCTGCCCGCGTGCGGCGCGACGGGGTCGGGCGCCGCGGCCGCATAATCGTCACCCGTCGCGACGTCCATCTGCCCGTATCCGCCGTACCAACGCACCCGCGCGATCCGCAGCACCCACAGCGTGAAGTCGGCGAAGTCGAGGTAGCCGGCCGCGCCGGGGACAGCGGCCAGGTGGGCCTCCCGCGCGGCGGCGGCCTCGTCACCTGCCGGCCGATGCGCCACACCCGCGAGCGTCACCCGCGCCCAGGACTGCGGGTCGGGATCCACACTCGGCGCGACGATGGAGATGCTCGCCCGCTGATCGGCTGCGAGGTTTCGGCCGTGCTCGGCGAGACTCGACACGCACAGCACGGGTGCGCCGTCGAGCAGACCGTAGGTGACGAACGACGCCCACGGGTCGCCGTCCGCGCCGAGCGTCGCAAGGGTGCCGGTGTTGGTGGAGGCGACGATCGTGCGCGCCCCCTCGGCGGCGGACGGCCGGTCGCGGGATGCCACGTCGGAAAAGATACCCAACGGGCTCCCCGGCCGTTGGCAGCCAGTTGCCAGCAAGCATGTATTCCACCGAGTGATGGCGGTATGTGTGCGAGAATCCCTTCACGTTGAGCGGCCGATCAGCAACCTTATCGACGGGAACGAGGATCAGATGGGGGTGTCGGCGTTACGCATTACTGCGTGTGCCGGCGTGCTCGCATTCGGCCTCATGCTCGGCGGCAGTGCGGCCGGCCCCGCCTCGGCGGCACCGGGCGACAGTGGCCACGATCGCCCCGATACGGCATCCAGCAAAAGCATCAACAAGGACCGGCCGAGCCTGGGGCGCGTCATCCAGCGAATTCTCAGCGAACACCGCAGGCACGTCGGCAAGAATCCGGGGACCGCGCCACGGACCAAGATCGGGTCCGAGCCCGAGCGCGGCACCACAGCCAGCGAACCGAAGGTGACGACGTTCTCCGAACCCGACGGCCCGGCGGGAGCGGCTGCCGGACCCCCTGACGCCGACCACGTCGACAACACGGTCGTCCGCGTCGCGGATACGCAGAAGAAGCCGTCGAAACCGATCGACTTCCCGTTCTGGATCGTTTCGAGCCTGGGCGGGGTGATCGACCCGTACCTCGCGACGACACGGACGACGCCTGATCCCGAGCCGATGCCCGCGCCGGCCTTTCGCGGACCCGCTCCCCAGGCGCCGGCACCCGAGCCCGTGCTCGACGCATCCGGCGGAGTGGCCGGGGGAGGCGGTAGCGACTTCGAGGCGACCGGGTTCGGCTCGGCGCCTGTCTTGTCTGCGCCGGTCGTCGCAATCCCGCTCCCTCCGCCGGCCGCAGTGCGGTTCCCCGCACCGCCGTCGGCTCCGACACCAGGCACCGGAGCGGGCGCGGTCCGGGGCGCAGGCGCCGAACCGGCGGTGACCGCCTCGGCGATCCGCCGGGCGGGCGGCCCGCGGCAGGAGCCGTCGAGTACGTCCGCGCCGACGGGTGGGCAGCTGTCGCGCCGGGGATACACCGACTATCTGCGCAGTCCCAACCTGTCGCAGTTGGCAGGCGCAGCGCTGCCGGGCGTCGCCGGCATCCTGGCGATGACCGTCGCGGGAGGCGTCGTCGGGTTTCGACAGGCGAAGGCCGGACGGATGATCCGGTCCAGCGTCGCCGCCCGGTACCTGCCCTAGCGTCGCGGCGTCAGTGCGCCCGGTGCGCCAGGCGCTCCGAATTCGAGATCAGCACGCTCTTCCCGTCGACGCGGATCCACCCGCGGTTCCGGAAGTCCGACAGCGCTTTGTTCACCGTCTCCCTCGTCGCGCCGACCAGTTGCGCGAGCTCCTCCTGGGTGAGGTCGTGCGTCACCCGCATCGACCCGTTCTCGGGTGTGCCGAACCGCTGCGCCAGTCCGAGCAGCTGCTTGGCCACCCGGGCGGGCGCGTCGATGAAGGACAGGTCGGCCAGCGTGTCGGTGGTGTGGCGCAGCCGCCGGGCCATGAGCCTCAGCATTCCGGCGGCCACCGCGGGGTATTGCTCGATCCAGCCTTCCAATCGGGCGCTGTCCACCGTGACCGCGCGGACCTCGGTGATCGCGGTCGCGTTCCACGGCTGAGGTCCCGGGTCGAGTATCGACAGCTCGCCGAACATGTCGGGCGGCGCCAGCACGGACAGGATGTTCTCTCGACCGTCCTCCGCGCAGCGGCCGAGCTTCACCTTGCCGTCCAGAAGGAGGTAGAGCTCGGCGCCGAGGTCGCCCCTTCGGTAGATCACCTGACCGGCAGCAAAGTCCACCGTGGGCAGTTTGGCGGTCAGCGTGGCGACCACACTCGGCTCGAGCCCACGAAAAAGCGCGGCGTTGGCAATTGTGCGGTCCATGGCATCACGCGATACCCCGCGATGACCGGCGCAAACGCGGCGCGCCGGCTGAGTTGTTCGCCGGTGGCGTCAGCCGCCGAGGGCGGCGATCAGATCCTTAATCCGTGACGCCTCGTCCTCGAGCACCGGCTCTTCGGCTTCGACGGCTTCGATGAGGTCCTTGCGCAGTCCGACGCCGTTGGCGGCTTCCTTCGTGGACAGCTTCGCCCGCCCGCGCGCGATGTAGAGGCGCTGACCCAGCGTGGCGCCAGGGCCGTTGGCGGCGGTGGCCATCAGATCGTCGTACCGGCTCCGCACACCGCTGAGCGCGACGATGACCGACGGGGTCACCCGGCTGCGGCTCGCGGCGTCGGCGAGCGAATCCTGCAATTTGCGCAGACCGGCGAGGATGACGCTCGCGCGGTCGGGGAACTCGGGATCGCTCGGATCGGGAAGGGTGTCGATCGCGGCGGCATACATGTGCATCGCCGCATCCGACAAACCAACGATTACTGGGGCTTCGCCATCATTCGGCTCTGACACTGCCACTCGATTCGTCGAAGAGTTATGAAGACCGATGCCACCCGGCAATGGGAAGATCGGTCGCGCAACGGTATCCCGGTTCGTCGACGGTTTCAACCGCTCCTTTACACCACCGGATGGGCCTCTTCGATGAAGCGAGTCGCGACACGCGGCGCGGATTCAAGTTCTGTGTCGATGGGTAGGTTGGAACCTCGTACGGATGCTCCGACTGAGGCTGCGGCACCGGAACGGGTACACGCCGATGGAGACGACCGGCTACGGAGATCAATCATGGAATTGCCATTCGACGAGTGGATCGTCGGGAAGCGCTGGTACGCCGGACGCAACCGCGCGTTGTCGTCCGTCGAACCGTCCGCCGTCGTTCCGCTTCGCGAGAACCTCGACCTCGTGCTGCTCGAGGCCACCTATGCCGACGGCCCGTCGGAGCGGTATCAGGTGATCGTGCGGTGGGACACCGGCGAAGCCGAATCGGGCGACGCCGCCGTCATCGGCGTCGACGGTGACCGCGTCGCCCGTGACGCGCTTTACAATTCGCAAGACGCCAAATACCTGCTCTCGCTGTTTGATTCGTCCACAACGGTCGACGGTGTGCAATTCACGAAGGAGCCGGGAGCCGACCTGCCGCTGGATGCCGCACCGCGGGTGTCGAGCGCCGAGCAGAGCAACACCAGCGTCATCTTCTCCGACCTGGCGGTCTTCAAGATGTTCCGGCGGATCACCCCCGGCATCAATCCCGACATCGAGCTCAACCGCGTGCTGGCGCGAGCGGGCAACCCGCATGTCGCGCGGCTGCTCGGTTCCTACGAGTCGACGGTGAACGGCGAGGCGTACGCGCTCGGCATGGTCACGGAGTTCGCCGCGAACTCCTCCGAGGGATGGGACATGGCCACGGCCAGCACCCGCGAGCTCCTCGACGAGGGTGATCACCACGCTGGCAGTGACTTCGCAGGCGAGTCCTTCCGTCTCGGCGAGGCGGTCGCCTCGGTGCACGCCACCCTCGCCGCCGAACTCGGCACCTCGACCACGCCGTTTCCGACGGACGCGGTGCTGCAGCGTCTCGCGTCGGCGGCCGCCGCGGTTCCCGAGATCGCCGACTACGTGCCGTTGATCGAGGAGCGCTACCGCAAGCTCGCCGAACAGACGATCACCGTCCAACGGATGCACGGCGACCTCCACCTCGGTCAGGTGCTGCGCGCGCCCGAACGCTGGCTGCTGATCGACTTCGAGGGTGAGCCCGGCCAGCCGCTCGACGAGCGGCGCCGCCCCGACGCGACCGCGCGCGATGTCGCGGGTGTGCTGCGCTCGTTCGAATACGCCGCCTATCAGCGGCTGATGGAGCAGGGTTCCGACGGCGATCGCTCCCAGGCGCTGGAGGAGCGGGCCGGCGAGTGGGTGGACCGCAACAGCGCGGCCTTCTGTGAGGGATATGCCGCGCAGGCGGGGGTCGATCCGCGCGACTCCGCTGAGCTGCTCGCCGCCTACGAGCTCGACAAGGCGGTCTACGAGGCGAGCTACGAGGCGCGGTATCGGCCGACGTGGTTGCCGATCCCGCTGCGCTCCATCGCCCGCATCGTCGGCTGATCGGCTGACGCAGTCGACAATATTTGCCAAATCGCTCCGCGCCGCTGACCGTGGGTGGACCATCGCGTCATGGTTGACGTGGAGTTTTGCGTGATCGGTGCGGGTTTCGCCGGGCTGACGGCGGCGTTGCGGCTGAAGCAGGCGGGCCATTCGGTGGCGGTTCTGGAGGCCAGGGACAGGGTCGGCGGCCGCACCTTCACCGAGGTCCGCGACGACGGGACGTGGATCGATCGCGGCGGTGCATGGGTCGGCCCCGGGCAGGATCGCATCTACGCGTTGATGAACGAGTTCGGCATCGGAAGCTACAAGCAGTACGCCGACGGCGAGGCGATGATGGTCATCGACGGAAAGCAGTTCCGCTACCGGGGTCTCGTCCCGCGCACGCTGAACCCCTTCGCGGCGGTGAACCTCGGCACCGCGATCCTCGAGCTGACGAAGATGTGCAAGGCGATCCCGCTCGATGCGCCGTGGGAAGCCAAGAAGGCCGACAAGTGGGACGCCATCACGGTCGCGCTGTGGCTCGATCACCACGTGCGTTCGCTGCCTGCCCGCGATCTGCTCGAAACCGCGATCGGAGGCACCTACACCAGCGACACCTCGGAGGTCTCCCTGCTGTTCGCGCTGCACCAGATGGCGTCGGGCGGCGGCCCTGATTTCGTGTTCGGCATCGAGGGCGGATCGCAGGACTCGCGCATCGTGGGCGGCATGGGTGCGGTCTACCGGCCGATGGCCGCGCAACTCGGCGACGCGCTGCTCCTGTCCGCGCCCGTGAGGACCATCGCCCAGGATGAGCACGGCGTGACGGTGCGCGCCGAACGCGTCGAGGTGCGGGCGCGGCGGGCGGTCGTCGCGGTGCCTATCGCCATCGCAAGCCAAATTCTTTATGAGCCAATGCTTTCCGTCGACAGATCGTTCCTTCACCAGCGGATGCCCGGCGGCGCCGTCGCGAAGATCAACGTCGTCTACGACGAGCCGTTCTGGCGGGCTGACGGCCTGTCCGGGCAGTCGGCGGCACCCGGTACACCGGCCCCGGTGACCATCGACGCGTGCACCGACAGCGGCACACCGGGCGTGATGTGCGTGATCGTCGAAGGCCCGACCGCCCGCGAGATGTGCGCCCTCGACGCCGCGAAGCGCCGCGAGGCCGTCCTCGGTGAACTGGCGGCCCGCTTCGGCGCGAAGGCGCGTTCGCCGCTGGACTACGTCGAGCAGAACTGGACGACCGAACGCTACTCGGGCGGCGGCATGATCAGCCACGCCCCGCCGGGGGTGCTCACCGAGTTCGGCCCCGCGCTCCGTGAGCCGTGCGGACGGGTGCACTGGGCGGGCACGGAGAGCTCAGCGGTCATGTGCGGGTGGGTCGACGGCGCGGTGCGCTCGGGTGAACGGGCGGCGGCGGAGGTCATGGCACTCGAGCGGGTGGCGGCGGCATAACGGGTATCCCGACGCCATGGCGGAGTACGCGGTCAACCCGGATGCGGTGACGAAGGCGCGCAAGCTGATCGACGCGCGCCAGTATGTCCTCGACAGCGACTGGGGACAGGTTCAGCCGCGCGCAGAGGCACGTAACGCGTACCTGGAGAACCACTCATGGGACGAGTACGCGCAGTGGCACCTCGGGCTGACCGAGGGCGCGGCTGACCACACGAAGGCCCGGTACGCGTTCATCTACGGCGATCTGCGACGGGTTCACCGCACCGGCCTGATCGCGTGCGTCTACCGCGCGGCGGAGTGGCGCCACAAAGACGTCGAGCTGGCAGCCCACGACCTCCTGCAGTATCTGGACGCCAAAACCGGGCTGACGCCGTCGCGTTAGGGCCGGAGCACGAAATCGAGGAACCGTTCGGTCATCTCAGGTGGGGCGTCGCCGGGTCCCGCCCCGTGCAGGAGGCCCAGCCCCGCACCGAAGAAGGCCGCGGCGCGGATGCCGGCGTCCTGCGGGTCGAATCCTGCGTCGGTGAACGCGGTGAACACCGCCCGCAGCACGCGGCCGTCGCTCTTGCGGACGTTCGCGGCGACGGTCTCGTCGGTCAGCGCCCACACGCGCATCGCCCGCTCCAGGGCCCACTGCTGAGGCCGCACAACGGCCTCCATCATGTGGCGCAGCCGTTGTCGCGGGTCGAGTTCCTCGGAGTTCTCGAACTGCTGGCGGTCCTGGTCGGCCAGGCTGCCCCACGCCTCGATGAGCGCGGTGCGGTACGTCGCGATATCGGCGAAGTGCCAATAGAAGCTGCCCTTGGTGACGCCGAGGCGTTCGCAGATCGCGTCGAGGCGCAGCGCGTTCGGGCCGTCCTCGGCGAGAACGGCGAATCCGGCCTGGATCCAATCATCGATCGAGAGCCGACGTGCCGGTTCGCGCGGCGGGCTCATGGCGGCAGCATACGACTACCAGCAACGTGACACCCGAGAAAATTAGCGGCGGTAATGAAATCCGCCAGAAGGGTGCTGTTGCAACCGTGGCCGCCGGTAGTCACCGCCGCTCTTCGGCTTCTACTTCCAGCCCGCCCGGCCGGCGGCACCCCTCGGTGCCGATTCACGACCACGGCTGCTTCAGCTGCTAAACCGTACCATACTGCCTGGTATGGGTAGCGTTTTCCGCTGAGATGCCACTGTGCGATGGCGTTGGTTTCGCCGCGGGCTCCGCTCCGACACGGCGTGCCCTCCTGTCGGTCGCCCGGCCCGCCGGACCGTTCGCTGCCGGCGCGTGGTCGGTAGCCTCAGCAACGATTCTGGGGTGGTGGCCGCGGACGGCGATCCTCGGTGGAACCGGCCGGCCGCGGTTTAGCGGCGTCAGTTGTCGGGCACCATGGGGTGCATGGCACGTGACGCCGGCGACGACTTTTCAGACGACTTCCCGTTGACGCCCGAAGAGGCGCTCGACTCCGACGAGATCCGCAACAACGACGGCGACGAGACCGTCGATCCGCCGGAGCGGTGGATCGACCCCACAGTGGACGAGTCGCTCGACGAGCGTCTCTCCGAGGAGGAACCCGAAGTCAAGCCCGAGGACATCGACCCTCGCGACGCGGACGACGCCGACCGCGAGACGGAGTTGATGCCCGACGACCGACTCGACGGGCTCGATCCGTCACGGCACGGCAGCGAGAACGCACAGATCGACGGGACGCCCGAGGACGGCGAGTCGTTCTTCGACGTCGTCGAATAGGTCGTTACTTCTACGACTCCTGCAGTTGCAGCACCATCACCGAGCGCGCGTCGATGGTGACCGTGTCGGTTGCGTCATACGGCTTGGACTCGTCGTTGACGTCGTCGGCGGTGTAGATCACCGGAAGCCAGGACGCCCCGTATTCCTTTGGGGGCAGCGTGAAGTCGATCGGCTCGTGGTGGGCGTTGAAGAACAACACGAACGAATCGTCGGTGATCCGCTGACCGCGCACGTCGGTGCCCGGGATGCCCTGACCGTTCAGGTAAACCCCGAGCGACTTGGCGAAGCCGGAATCCCAGTCCTCGTCGGCCATTTCGGAGCCGTCGGGTGCGAACCAGGCGATGTCGGGCAGTTTCGGGCCGCCCTTCTGCCGAACCGGCCGTCCGCTGAAGAACCGCCGCCTCCGGAAAACCGGATGCGCCGCACGTAGTTCGGACACCGTGCGGGTGAACTCGATCAGGCCGGTGTCGGCTTCGTCCCAGTGGATCCAGGACAGTTCGTTGTCCTGGCAGTAGACGTTGTTGTTGCCCTGTTGCGTGCGGCCGAGTTCGTCGCCGTGCGCGATCATCGGCACGCCCTGTGACAACAGCAGGGTCGTCAGGAAGTTGCGCTGCTGCCGCGACCGCAGCGCGTTGACCTCTTTGTCGTCGGTCGGCCCTTCGACACCGCAGTTCCACGACCGGTTGTGGCTTTCGCCGTCGTTGTTGTCCTCGCCGTTGGCTTCGTTGTGTTTCTCGTTGTAGGACACCAGATCCCGCAGCGTGAACCCGTCGTGGGCGATGACGAAGTTGATCGACGCGACCGGCCTGCGCGCGGTGCTCTCGTAGAGGTCGGCGGAGCCGGTCAGCCGCGAGGCGAACTCGTCGAGCGTGGCGGGCTCGCCGCGCCAGTAATCGCGAACGGTGTCGCGGTACTTGCCGTTCCACTCCGTCCACTGCGGAGGGAAGCCGCCGACCTGATACCCGCCCGGGCCGACGTCCCATGGCTCGGCGATCAGCTTCACCTGGCTGACGGTCGGATCCTGTTGCACCAGTTCGAAGAACGTGGCCAGCTTGTCGACGTCGTAGAACTCCCGGGCCAGCGTCGAGGCGAGATCGAACCGGAACCCGTCGACGTGCATCTCGGTCACCCAGTAGCGCAGCGAGTCCATGATCAGCTGCAGCGTGTGCGGGTGGCCGACGTTGAGGCTGTTGCCCGTGCCGGTGTAGTCCATGTAGTAGCGCTTGTCGTCGTCGACGAGCCGGTAGTAGGCGGCGTTGTCGATGCCGCGCATGGACAGCGTCGGGCCCAGGTGGTTGCCCTCGGCGGTGTGGTTGTAGACGACGTCGAGGATCACCTCGATGTTGGCTTCGTGCAGGGCGCGCACCATCGCCTTGAATTCCTGCACCTGCCCGCCCGGCGCCGTGCTGCTGCTGTATTTGGGGTCGGGTGCGAAGAACCCGATGGTGTTGTAGCCCCAGTAGTTGCTCAACCCCTTGTCGATCAGCGTCGAGTCGTTGGCGAAGTGGTGCACCGGCATCAACTCGATAGCCGTGACGCCGAGCGACTTGAGGTGGTCGATCATCGCCGGGTGCCCGATCGCGGCATAGGTGCCGCGGATGTTGTCGGGGATGTCGGGGTGCGTCTGCGTGAGGCCCTTCACGTGCGCCTCGTAGATCACCGAGTCGGCGTATTCATGTCCCGGCGGGCGGTCGGTTCCCCAGTCGAAGAACGGGTTGATGACGACCGACTTGGGCATGCTGGCGGCCGAGTCGTCGTCGTTGCGGCTGTCGGGGTCGCCGAAGTTGTATCCGAACAGCGACTGGTTCCAGTCGAAGGTGCCGTCGATGGCCTTCGAGTAGGGGCAGAGCACCAGCTTGTTCGGGTTGCATCGATGACCGGCTGCGGGGTCGTACGGTCCGTGCACGCGGTAGCCGTAGTGCTGACCCGGCTGGATGCCGGGGATGAACGCGTGCCAGATGTAGCCGTCGACTTCCGGCATCGTGATCCGCGTCTCGGTGCCGTCGGCATCGAACAGGCACAGCTCGACCTTCTCGGCCGCCTCGCTGAACATCGCGAAATTGGTGCCGAACCCGTCATAGGTGGCTCCGAGCGGATAGGCCTTACCGGGCCACACCTCGGGTGAGCTGGCCTGGGTGCTGGCAGCTTGGGTCAAGAAACACGCTCCAAAAATTGACGGACCTACGAGACGATACGGGGGTGCCCGGTGGGGCAGCATCACAACCAAAGTCGTCGATCTTGACCGGCCGAAGGTAGCGCGCGTGCCAAACAGTTCCGACCTGCCGTCTTACCGATCGTTGTTGTTCGAGGTCGACGGGGGTGTGGCAACCATCACCCTGAACCGGCCACAGCAGCGCAACGCCGTCGGCGACGGGATGGCCGGCGACCTGGCCGACGCGTACCGCTGGTGCGACGGGGCCGACGCGGTGCGGGCCGTCGTGCTGACGGGTACGCCGCCCGCCTTCTGCGCCGGTGCCGACCTTTCGGCGGGGGAGAGCACGTTCACCGAACCGGGCCCCACGTTCTCGGCGGCCGGCGTCGAGGTGCCCGCGTGGTCGGTGCGCAAGCCGGTGATCGCGGCCGTCAACGGGCACGCGATCGGGCTCGGTCTGACGCTCGCGCTGCAGTGCGACATTCGGATCTTCGCCGCCGACGCCCGCTACGGCGTCGTGCAGGTGCGGCGGGGAATGGTCGGCGACGCGTACTCACATTGGGTTCTTCCGCGGCTCGTCGGTATGTCCAACGCCGCGGAAATCCTGCTGACCGGGGCGACGTTCGACGGGCATCGAGCCGTCGAACTGGGACTCGGCAGCCGGGTCCTCGACGGCGTCGAGGTTCTGCCCGCCGCCCTCGAGCTGGCCCACGACATCGCCACCAACGCGGCGCCCGGTTCGGTCGCCGCCAGCAAGCGCCTGCTGTGGGACTCGTTCGACCTCGACCGCGCGGGGGTCGGCGCCCGCGAAACCGAGATCCACCTGGAGCTGATGCGTCTCGACGACGCACGCGAAGGGGTGCGGGCATTCCTGGACCGCAGACCGCCGCGGTGGGCGGGCCGCTGATTCCTAGACCGCCGAGCGGGTCACCTCGACGCCCGCGGCGCGCATGGTGGCGACCGCCTTGGTGCTCGTCTCCTCCGCCACGCCTGCGGTGAGGTCGACCAGGACACGGGTCGTGAAACCCGCCTCGGCCGCGTCGGTCGCGGTGGCCAGCACGCAGTAGTCGGTCGCTATGCCGACGATGTCGACCTCGTCCACGTCGCGCTGGCGCAACCAGTCGGCCAGCGTCGTGCCCGCGTCGTCGGTGCCTTCGAACCCGCTGTAGGCGGCGGCGTAGCGGCCCTTGGTGAAGACGGCCTCCACGGTCGAATGGTCGAACTCGGGATGGAAGTCGGCGCCGTGCGTCCCGACCACGCAGTGCCGCGGCCACGACGCGGCGAAGTCCGGGTGCTCGGAGAAGTGACCGCCCGGGTCGATGTGGAAGTCCTTCGTCGCGACGATGTGGTCATAGCTCTGTGGAGTGGTGAGGAACTCGGTTATCGCGCGGGCGACGGTCTGGCCGCCGACCACTTCGAGGGAGCCGCCTTCGCAGAAGTCGTTCTGCACGTCGACGATGAGCAGGGCGCGCATGCGCCCCACCCTACGATGCGGTCCGTCTCGCCGCCTCCGAGGAGTTGACCCGGGTGTGGGCCGTCAACAGGAGATGGTCGAACGTGGCCCGCGGCGGCAGCACGTCCTCGTAGATCAGCTGGGCGAAGTCGTTGATCACCTGATCGGCGAGCACGCGCAGTTTCACGTTGGTCTCCTGGGAGCGCCACTTCAGCAATTCGAAGGCCGACTCTCCGGTGATGCGGTAGATCAGCATCAGCATGCCCTTGGCCTGCTCGATCGCCGCGCGGTTCTCCGCGATCTCGGCGACGGCCGCGCTCACCATTTCGTCGCGCGCCCGGTTGGTGTCGGTCACGTCGACGTAGAACCCGTGCGTGCCGATCACCTCGCCGCGCTCGTCGTAGAGGCGGTCCCCGATCACGATCACGTCGTGCACCATGCCGGCGGTGTCGATGATGCGGTGGCGGGTGCTGAATGTCCGGTGCGTGCGGCGTATTTCGTCGAGTGTGGCGGCGACCTGAACGTAGTCGTCGGGGTGTTTGTGCGACAGCACGAGTTGCGTCGTCGGCACCACGGTGCCCGGTTCGTAGCCGTGCAGTCGGTGAACCTGGTCGGACCACTCCCACCGCTCGTCTGCGAAGTAGAAGCGAAACCATCCCACCCGCTGCGGCGAACCCCCGGCTAACGCCTGTTCGACGGTGTCTGACCCATCACTGCCCGGCACATCGCCAATGTAAAGGAACCGGTGAGAAGTGATGTGCCTAATCCGAGTTTCGTCATCCGCCGAAAAGCAGGTACAGCCCGGTGAAGGTATAGCCGACCATCACCAGCATCATCGCCAACTGTCCGGTGAGCTGGTATCCGGCGGGCAGCACCCGCAGCGCACGGTCGTGGGCCGCGATGACGCCTGCGACGTGGCCGCCGACGACACAGCACACCTTGATGGTGGCCAGCACCGAAGGATGAAGCGACAGAACGTAGTTCACTTCGGCGTTGCCGAGACCGAGCAGATTCCACCCGCGGTTCAGCGGGTCGGCCAGATCGATGATCGCCTGCTGGCCCCGTTCGATGAGGTAGGACAGATAGTGGGCGAACACGTAGCCGAGCACGATCGGGATCAGCGAGTGCGCCATCACCCCCGGCAGTCGTTGCCGGGTGTCCGCGTCGACGCCGCCGGTGGCGCGTGCGGCGAACCAGAACGTCACGACGACGACCGCGATGAAGACCATGAGGCCCGCCGTCCGCATCAGCGTTGCCGTTGCGGCGGAATCGCTGAGCCGGTCGACGAAGTTGCGCCACACCGGCATCGCCGAGAAGCTGTCGAACGCGGTGGACCCCAGGAGCACGGCGAGCATCGTCACCGTGCCCGGCCGGATGGGCAGCGTCGGAAGGTGGTTGAACGGGTTGCCGATCTCGATGCGGCCGCTGCCCGGGTTGCGGCGGAATGCCGAGAAGCGGGACGCCACCACGCTGTAGGCCTCGAACGGGTCGGCGCGACCGAACCACCTGTCGCCGCACACGATCGCGCCCGTCACGGTGATGACGAGATAGAGGAGCAGCCAGAGCCTGATCGCACCGAGCGAGCCGGGATCCGGGCTCGCGAGTTCCAGCCAGACGAAGGCGAACAGGCCGAACACCGCGGGCCAGTAGCCGAGCCTGCGCGGATAGCCGCGGCCGGACGGCAGCCGCACCAGCCGCAGAAGCCGGTACACCGCGCGCGGAGGCGAGACGGCCCGCCAGATCGGCCCGATGGCAAGCGATGCCGCCACCAGGCCGACCCACATCAGCACGTAGAACACACCGGGCACGGGGTTGCCCTCGGACCCACCGAAGAACGCCGCCATCGCCACCCATGCCGCGAACAGCAGGCCCGCGACGGCGAGAGCCCAGCGGGTGACCGGTGAGTCGACGAACCGCGTCACCCACGTCGGCAGTTCACGGCCCGGCTTGTCCGGGTCGAACCGGGGCTTGCGCCACGCGAAAGCGACAACCGCGAACGTGAATGTCAGCGCCCACGCCGCGCCGATCAGCGCGTAGGTGTAGGGAATCGGGAGATCAGACGACCCGCCGAGGCCATGGGCGAGAACCGCGACGGAGTCGTCTGTCACGGCTGGACTTGAACGGAGGCGATCGTCTTGTTCAGCTCGTGCAGCTCGATGTCCACCTTGCCCGGCACGTCCACCGAGAACTGGAACTGCTGCGCCTCCGGCTTGGCCTCGATCTTGAACGTGTGCTCGGGGTTGGAGTGGACGTGAAGCTCGTCGGCGGCGTCGCTGTTGACCTTGACGACGATCTGCTCGTTCGTCTTGGCCTCCAGTGCGGCGTTCGTCGGGGTCACCTGGCCGCCCTTGATCGTGACGTCGATCAGCAGCCGGTCAGGCGGGGCCTGCTCGTTCTGCATGTCCGACGGGCTGACCGTGGTGGCCGACGGTGTGGACGACGCGCTCTGCGCGTTCTCGGAGTCACCGCCGCCGCATCCAGCCAGCAGCAGGGCGCCGGCGGCGAACAGTGCAAGGAGTCGTTTGTCGCTACGAGGAAGGGTCACGCTGACCCATCTTGGTCGACCGACCCTGGCTCGTCGCTGTGAGTCCCGTCTCGCTTGCGCCGGTCCTTCATCGCGATGTAGACGACGACGCCTGCCACGATGAACGCGGGCACGAACGCCGGAATCGCGAGCAGCACCGAATGATCGGCCAGCAGGACGACGTCGGGATCGGGTGTCATGACTGAGCTGATGGCTGCAACTCCGTCTTCGATCCGGTGGGCTGACTGCGGTTGACGCGACCCACACCCCAGGTGAGCCCGCCGATCATGATCAGGGTGCAGATCAGCACCACGATGCAGCCGATGAACCACAGCGACATCGGGGTGTCCGGGTTGCGCTCGCGCTGCAGGATGCTGATCTCGGAGACGAACGGGCGCGTCATCGACGCCTGCGCGGGCACCTCCGGCGCGCCGATGCCGGGATCGCCCGCCAAAAAGATCGGCACTGCGGTGAGGATGCGACCGTCATGGACCCGAAGCAGCGTCTTCCAGTTGCCGTAGACCGGCATGGGCTGCGTGGAGCGGTAGTGGCCGGGGCCGACCTGCTCCAGGTGGTCGATGAAGATGCCGCGATCGTTGGCCAGGCCGCCCTGCCAACCGAGCACCGAGACCCAGTTGGGGTCGTCGCTGACCAAGTCGGGCGGAGTGATCCGGACATCCGCGGTGACCATGCGCTTGTCGGGTGTGCCCGCTTCGGTCAGCGTGATCGCCGCCTGCGCGTTCTGCGGGACCTCGTAGCGCAGGCCGTTGGCGGTGGCGCCACCGATGGCCAGCACAGCCAGCACGACGAGGCCGATTCCGATGGCGCGGGAGGGCAGCCGCTGTTCGGTCAGCACCATTCCGAGCATCGCCCCGCACGCGCCGGTGAGGATGGCGACCGGCACGGCCATCATCAGCGCCTCCGGCCACATGCTCGACGGCCACGGGTAGTGGTAGACGGCGTCGATCCAGAACGACTCGATCCACAACCCGACGGTACTGACGAGCTAACCGCTGACCATGCCGAAGACGATCGGGCGCTTGAGGAGCGGGGTGAGCGCGACGAGTTCGACCACGATGGCGCCGCCGAGATAGAGGGCGAACCAGTTGATCGGCGCGCCGAGCACCGGGCCGACCGCCAACGCGACAAGGCCGCGCAGCGCGATCGCCATCAGCGCGGCGATGATCGCCGCGCCCCGGCCGAGCATCATCCTGGCCGCGACCAGACCGAAGGCCCCGGCCGCCGCGATCAGCATCGGCTCGAAGACCTGGCGGAACTGCGGCACCCCGAAGTCGAACTCGATCTGGAACACCGAGAGGCCGATGATGATGCCGCCGAAGCCGAGGTAGCGGATGCTCTTGAGGAAGGGTCCGTCCTTGGGCTTGTCGGCGCCCATCGCGCGGTCGCCCTCGTATTCGAGGATGAGCGCGGAGATGGTCGCGAACCCGGCGCCGCCGATCATCATCAGGTGGGTCGGGCCCCACAGCGTCACGTCCTGGCCGAAGATCCGGTGCCAGACGTCGTCGAGCGGGAAGCCGGTCAGCGCATACAGGCCGCAGCCGGCCATCAGGATGCCGCCGACCGGGGCGTACCAGTCCTTGGTGATGCGAACCGCGAACGGGCCGGGCTTCTCGTACGGCAGGATGATCGCCGCGCAGCCCGCGACGAACAGCAGGAACAAGCCGACGAGAATGAAGTAGTGCGCCGGGTTGGCCAGCGGACCGGGGTCGCGGCCTTTGCCGATGTGCAGGCTGACGTCCCAGATGAACCCGAACAGCGCGCAGATCAACGTCGCGATGAACAGCGCGATCGGGACCGCCACCCACGGCGGCCGCTTGAATTTCCGGCCCGCGTACTCCGCGACGCTGTTGACCCAGGTGATCTTGCGTGTGCGGTGCAGGTAGCCGAGCCAGCACAGCACGGCGCCGATGACCAGTGCGACCACGGTCATGCCGATGACCTGGCTGATCTCCGCCCCGCCGCCTTCGGCGCCCGCCGCGGCAAGAATTGCGATATCCGTCGAACCCGTCATGAACCCCACCTGCTGAGTGTCGAAGGAACTACTTACCCGGCGGTAATGTTGCCAGAAGACCCGAATCCGAAACCAGGGGTACCGGGAACTTCACGCAACCGGACTACGGCGTCAGGACCACCTTGACCATGCCGTCCTGCTTCTTCTGGAACTTCGCATAGGCGTCCGGCGCGGCGTCGAGCGGCAACCGGTGCGTGGCGAAGGACTCGGTCCCCAGCGGATCGTCGTCGGTCAGCAGCGTCAGGATCTCGGGGACCCACCGCTTCACGTTGGCCTGCCCCATCCGCAGAGTGATCTGCTTGTCGAACAGGGTCATCATGTTGATCGGGTCGGTGGCGCCGCCGTACACACCCGACAGCGAGATGGTTCCGCCGCGCCGCACGATCTCGATCGCCGAGTTCAGCGCGGCGAGCCGGTCGACCCCCGCGTTCTTCATCACCGCGCGACCGACCGGTGCGGGCAGGAACCCGGCAGCGGTCTGCGCCACGGTGGCGATCGGCGAGCCGTGCGCCTCCATGCCGACGGCGTCGATGACGGAGTCGGCGCCGCGACCGTTTGTCGAATCCCTGATCACCTCGGCGGGGTCGTCGAGGTTGATGTCGACGACGTCGTCGCACACCTCACGGGCCATCTGCAACCGTTCGGGCACCATGTCGACGCCGATGACCCGGCAGTCCTTGCGCGTGGCGGCGACCCGGCAGGCCATCTGGCCGATCGGGCCCAAGCCGAGGACCACCAGCGTGCCGCCCTGCGGAACGTGCGCGTATTCGACCGCCTGCCATGCGGTGGGCAGGACGTCGGACAGGTAGACGTAGCGTTCGTCGGGCCCGTCTTCGGGAACCTTGATGTGCGTGTACTGGGCCTGCGGGATACGCAGGTACTCCGCCTGGCCGCCCGGCACCTCGCCGTACAGCGTGGAGTAGCCGAAGAGCGACGCGCCGGTGCCCTGGTCGCGATTCTGCGTTGTCTCGCATTGGCTTTGGAGGCCGTTGCCGCACATGAAGCAGTGTCCGCAGGAGATGTTGAACGGGACCACGACGCGGTCGCCGACCTTGAGGTCGCCGGTCTCCCCGCCGACCGCCTCGACGACGCCCATCGCCTCGTGTCCGAGAATGTCGCCGGGTGTCATGAATGCACCGAGCACTTCGTAGAGGTGAAGGTCCGACCCGCAGATGTTGGTGCTGGTGACCTTGATGATCGCGTCGGTGGCCTCTTTGATGGTCGGGTCCGGCACGGTCTCGACCCGGACGTCCCGCTTGCCCTGCCATGTGACGGCTCGCATGTGTACCTCCTCGTTGGGCGGCGGGTGCCCGGTGAGGAGGCCGCGAAACCTGCGGCCGCGTCAGGATCTCGGTTCAGTCGGACCAGGGCGTGACCGGGCGCTGCCGTCGCCGGCCGTCGACGATCACGTCTACCTTCTCGTCGAAGAAGCAGACGAGGTCGCGCACCGGCCCGGCGTCGTGCAGCGGTTCGGGGTACGTCCATGCGATGTCATGCGGCCCGCCACGCACCGACAGATACGACGCCCGGCCCTTGTACGCGCAGTAGCTGACGGCGTCGCTCGGTTCCAGGTCGGCGACGACGTCGTCGCGCGGCAGGTAGAACCGGACGGGCAGCAGCGTCTCGAACAGCAGGCTAGGGCGTGACGACTCGGCGAGCAGCGTCCCGTCGTGTTCGACGCGGACATGGCGGCTGCTGCGGAGCACGTCGATGCGGCCGAACGGGTCGTGCGGGTGGTTG